>JAOAPG010000187.1 GCA_025462785.1 Acidobacteriaceae bacterium | reverse complement strand
GGGAATGAGCCGCGACGATTTGCTCAACACGAATTACAACATCATGAAGGATGTGGTGGGGAAGGTTGTCGAACATTCGCCTAATTGCATTCTGATTATTGTTTCTAATCCGCTGGATGCTATGGCTCAGGCCGCCTATAAGCTCAGTGGTTTTGCGCGGCAGCGGGTGATTGGCATGGCGGGCGTGCTGGATTCGGCGCGCTTCCGGGCGTTCATCGCGCAAGAGTTGAATGTGAGCGTGGAGAACGTTACGGCGTTTGTGCTGGGCGGACATGGCGACACGATGGTTCCGCTGGCTCGCTATTCGACAGTGGCAGGGATTCCGATTACTGAACTGATCGATCCTGAGACACTGCAGAAGTTAGTGCAGCGCACGCGTGACGGCGGAGCTGAGATTGTGAAGTATCTGAAGACGGGCAGCGCCTACTATGCTCCTTCAGCGGCGGCGACGGAAATGGTCGAAGCAATTTTGAAAGATAAGAAAAAAATTCTCCCATGCGCTGCGTATTTGGAAGGCGAATACGGAGTGCATGGTCTTTATGTCGGCGTGCCGGTGAAGTTGGGATCGAGCGGAATCGAGCAGATCATCCAGATCAAACTGACTCCGGAAGAACAGGCAGCACTGGATAAGAGCGCGGAGGCGGTGAAGGAATTGGTGGCTGTTATTGGAGTGTAGAAAAGCAGGCTTTAGGCGCTGGGCTTTAGGAAAGACGCGTTAGGGCGTTAGGAAATCCCGCCCAAAGAAAGAGGGCGGGATTTTTCTTTGTTATGCGCGTTCGATTTTTACGGAGTTTAGCTTTACGTCTTTCGTGGGCTTGTCTTGCTTGTTTCGCGGCGCGTTTACTATCTTCTCGACTACGTCATTGCCTTCTACTACTTCTCCGAAGATGGTGTGATTGCCGGTCAGCCATTGCGTGGGCGCGACGGTTATAAAGAACTGCGAGCCGTTTGTGTTTGGTCCTGCGTTTGCCATTGCGAGCTTGCCCGGGTTGTCGAATTCGTGGGGTGAACCTTTGGTCTCGTCCTCGAATTGATAGCCGGGGCCTCCGAAGCCGGTTCCGGCAGGGTCGCCGCCCTGGATCATGAAATTGGGAATTACGCGATGAAAGATCGTGCCGTCGTATAAGCGGTCATTGCTCTTTTTGCGGGTAACGGGATGCGACCACTCGCGTTTGCCCTCGGCGAGGTCGATGAAGTTTTGTACGGTCTTGGGCGCGTCCTTTTCGAAGAGACGGCAAACAACAGTTCCTTCGGAAGTATCGAATACAGCATAAGTGCCGGGCTGACGAGTCATAAGATCCTTTCTAAAAACCTCGTTGATCTACAACCAGACTATTGAGCTTTTTGAGCAGTTGCGGGCTTCTTGGATGCAGTCCCGCTTTTCGGAGTCGCTTTATGCGCTGGATTCGGAATTCCGGTGATCGTGATTTTGTTGATCTTCACCGGCACGTAGGGGCGGTCGTTTCCGTCGCGAGACTCACGCGCGATCTTCTTGACCAGCTCCACACTGGGTTCGTCGCATTGTCCGAAAATTGTATAGCCGCCATTCAGGCTGGGATACGGGACTTCGGTGACGAAGAATTGCGATCCGTTCGTGTCGGGTCCAGCATTGGCATAGGCGAGGCGTCCGGGCTGATCGAATGTTAAGTCGGGAGAGGTTTCGTTCTTGAACTTATAACCGGGGTCGCCGGTGCCATCGGCCTTGGGATCGCCGCCTTGAATCATGAAATTGGGAATCACGCGATGGAAGATGGTTCCGTTATACAGAGGTTTACCGGTCACTTTCTTGCCGGTGTTGGGATCGGTCCATGGCTTGGTTCCACGGGCCAAGCCTACGAAATTCGCGACTCCGATCGGCGCTTTGTCGGGAAACAAGTCGCACTTCAGTTGGCCCGCCGTCGTATCAATGATGGCAGTGGGTTTTGTGGGAGTGGTCGCGGCAGCGGGTTTCTTCGCCGGAGCATTTTTGGAAGCTGGTGCGGCTTGCGACCAGGATAGAAGAAAACACATTGAAATCATCGCAACGATAACGAGTCTACGCATCGAGTACTCCTCAGGTTGAGCTTTATGGCTTAGCACCGGTACTCGTTCGAGGGTCGGGTGCAAACATGTAATTCTACGACATGAACGGTGATCATGGGGCTGTAGCTTGAAGCTGATGGCTGATTGTTTCTACTTCGCGGAAGACGCGCAACAAGTTTCCGCCGAGAATCTTATGGACGTCTTCCGCGATGTATCCGCGATCCAGCAGGGCTTGCGTGATCTTGGGAAGGTCCGCGGCGGAATCTATGCCGGCTGGGGTTGCCCCGCTTACTCCATCGAAGTCCGAACCGAGTCCGACATGATCGATGCCTGCAACTTTCGCGATGTGATCGATATGGTCAATGAGTGAGTTCAACGGAGGCCTCGGGATTTTATCGCTCCACTCGCGGTCGATCCGGTCCACTTCCACGTAGGGCACGGGCTTACCTTCGGCCTTTCTCTTATCGAGATAACTCTGGACGGCTGCCTCTTTATCTTTGCTCTGAGCTTCAGTTGCTTTACGGTAGTTCTCGTCAATAAAGCCATCGTAGAAATTGACCTGCACAACTCCGCCATTCTGGGCTACGGCACGGAGCATGTCATCGGTCATATTTCGCGGTGCGTTGGTCAGGGCGCGGGCCGAAGAGTGGGAAGCGATGACGGGCGCTTTACTGGTCGCAATCGTGTCCCAAAAAGTTTTGTCGGCTACGTGCGAGATGTCGACCATCATCCCCAGGCGGTTCATTTCGAGCACGACCTGTTTGCCGAAATTGGTCAGTCCATTGTGGTGCTCGATTTTAGGATCATTGATATCGCCTGAAGAATCTGCCCATTCATTTGTGTTCGACCAGGAGAGCGTCATGTAGCGCACGCCGAGACGGTAGAAGTCGCGTAGAAGGTGGATGTCGTTCTGGATGGAGTGGCCGCCTTCGACACCCATCAGTGCGGCGAGTTTCTTTTGCTTGTGGGCACGTTCGATATCGTCGACGGAATAGGCCATCATCATGCGATCGGGATGGTGGGCGGTTTGCTCGTACACCGAGTCGATCAGATCGAGCGTGTGCTCGGCGTACTGCGCTTTATCCACGGTGCCGGGATCGACCCAGATGGAGAAGAATTCGGCGCCAAGATTTCCGGCGCCAGCTTTGTCGAGGCTGATGTGTCCACTATCTTTTGGATCGGTGTCGCCGATGTCGAACCTTTCGTCGAGAAAACGCTGCGGAGTGTCGGCATGAGTGTCGACCACGATGGCTGAGTTGTGGATTGCCCGGGCCCGAGGGGTAATAACGGGATTGTTCGGATCATCGTTTGGTTTTTGAGCTTGGGAGAACGTGAAAGTCAATGCCACTACCGTGAGCGGAACCAAAAGACGAAGAGCAGCGTGAAACTTCGATTTTGTTGTCATTGTGAATTGGGGTATAAGGCAAAGATTGTATACCGGTGCGAGCTGCCGATAAGCGGAATTTAGCTGAGGGAATTCGACGCGGACTGCACGCACGCTTCAAGCGGTTGGTCGGTGTCGATGATTGTTTTTGGCAGCTTGATCGCTTCGAAGTTCGCCTTCACTCGCAAATACATTTCGTAATTGCGGTCAGCAGCCGGATGTGTCCCGGAGTTGGACCGCTCTTCCAGCCTGATTTTCGCAGACGCATCCGAACAAACACATTCCAAAATTCGCCATGGCTGTTTCAGTTCCTCGGTCTGTTGAATCACTTGGTTGAGTTGGTAGCGCCGAGAGAACGGTCGGCCATCAAGGAATACGGCACGATGCGGATCTTTCTTCAGGATGTACGCCGCTGTTTGCAGCATTATGCTTATGCAAAAGTCATCCTGCTCAGTCGAGTATTCAATGTCGCGAGGAGAGAAGAGAGTTGAGCGGATCTCGTCTTTGTCCAGGACGGTTCCGGACAGACGGTTGGCCAGTTCGCGGCAGAGAGTACTTTTTCCAGTTGCTGGAAGGCCGGCCATGAGGACAATCATTACGGCAAGAATACAGGAGGGAATCTACGCTGTGGTCAGTACAATTTGAAAAATTCGCTGCCGTCACTCGATAAGAGTTCGGCCGGCAGGTTTCTACTTACAGGATCATCAGCCGGAGAATCTACAGCAGGGGAGCTCTCTTCGGGCTGATCTTCGCGAAGCGTTTTCGACTCTTTCCATTCGCTATAGCGTCCCGAGACGGCTATATGGAATACCCACTGGTGCCGCTCCTCCTCCGGTTCCACGAGTCCCAAGTTTTTCATGGGCAATATATATTGCTCAACCCATTTCACTTGTTTCTTGCTCATACCCCGGCGTTGCAGGTCGACGGTGATGCCCGCCAAGTGGGAGGATGCCGTATCTCCGGTTTCGGGAGCAGCATTGCGATTATGTCGACGGAGTTTCTTCTGGACCTGCACCGTACGGACGGCAGAGTTGACCTGAATTTGATCGTGGAACTCCTGGTAATAAGCTTCGCTGAGGTCTTGCACGAATTCGAGCGTCCATGGACGGCAAAAGCGCCGGTCCGGATCAAGGCGCGGATCAATGCGAATGGTCTGGCCAGCAACAATTGGAACTAGGTCTCCGCTCGCTTTTAGTTGTTCGAGTTCGGTGTCATCCTGAATGCGCGGCAGTTCTAGACGATCGATTTCTTCATTCTGACGCAGCAACGACTCGTGCGAGGGTCGGAATAGCGGATTCCACAAAGCACGACGAAAGCGGGATCGTCTGACACTGGATCGTCTGATGCTGGCGCGGCGCACATGATGAGGCGCTATGTAGCGATGCAGACCGAAAGCGTGGCTGCACATCGCCAACGTCAACAAAAACGAAATTAGAATCGTCCGACGTCTTGCTGTGTACACGAAGTGGTCTGGCTCCTAAACTTTTTGTAGCGATCCACACTGGCGCAGGCGGCTATTCTACTTCACAGAGGACCAAACTAAGGCTCAAATTTTTTCCCAAAGTTACCAAAGACTCGCCCGGCAATTGGTTACTGCGGTTACTTGATCCTCCAGCATGTGTTTACCGCTTGTATGTACCGCAGTTGAGATGCCGTTTTTAAAACGAGGGCTGCCGGATGCTAAGTCCATGAGGAAGAAGCTTTTGACATTCCTCATCCCATTCGGAGGGGAAACAAAGTCGCCTTTTGTGGCAAATTCAGCGGCGGAAAAGGTCACTGATGGCCTGCTTCATGACCTGTCCGCTGACGTCGGAGATCGAGGTCGTGAGCGGGATTTCCTTGGGACAGATCTCGACGCAGTTCTGCGCGTAACCACATTCCTGGATGCCTCCGTCCCCCATTAGAGCCACGAGACGTTCGCGCTTTAGGGCTGCGCCAGTGGGATGCGCGTTGAACAGCCGCACCTGCGAGATGGCTGCTGCTCCGACGAAGCCTGTGTGCTCGTTGAATTGCGGGCAAGCTTCCATGCAACAGCAGCAGGAGATGCAGTTCGACAGGGGATAGGCTTCCTCCTGCGCCTCGGGTGAAATGCGCGGACCGGAGCCGAGATCATAGCTTCCATCAATCGGCACCCACGCTTTGACCGCTTTCAAATTCTCGAACAGGACACTGCGATCCACCGCCAAATCTCGAACTAGAGGGAATTTGGAGAGGGGCTCGATTTGAATCGGCTGCTCTAGTTTATCGACCAGGGCGGAGCAGGCCATCCGCGCGCGTCCATTGATGAGCATGGCGCACGATCCGCAGATCTCTTCCAGGCAATTCGCGTCATAGGTAATCGGCGTCGTCGCTTTGCCGTCTCTGGTGACGGGGTTGGCGGCGATCTCCATGAGCGAAGAGATGACGTTCATGCCGGAATGCCAGTTGAGTTCGAATTCCTCCCAATAAGGTGTGATAGTGGGAGTGGGCTGACGCTTGATCTTGAAGAGGACGGTTTTAGTGTTTGCCATTATATGGTTGTACTTGTTTCGTATTCTGCTCTTCGCTCATGTTTGTGAGCTACTCTATGTGCGCCCTGCGGGGCGTTTCCCGCCCTTCGCTTCGCGATAGGACGGGGCACACAGTTAATACTTCCTTGGCCTTGGTGGAATCAGACTCGCGTCTACCGGTTCAAATTCGAACTTCGGCTCGTCTGCGTCTGGCGCGAAATATGCTTTTGTCGTTTTCAAGAAATGTTTGTCGTCGCGTTCGGGGAACTCGGGCTTGTAATGTGCTCCGCGGGATTCATCCCGCAACAATGCGCCCTGCGCGATTACTCTCGCCAGTTGCAGCATGTTGTAAAGCTGGCGCGTAAACGCTACCGAGGTATTCGCCCACTGCGAACGGTCGCTCAGATTGACGTTGCGGAAGCGCTCCAGCAATTCGACCAGCTTCGCATCGGTTTCCTGCAGGTTCTTGTTGTAGCGGATGACTGTACAATTCTTGGTCATCAATTCGCCGATTTCTCGCCAGAGCCGGAAGGGATTTTCCGTTCCATCTGACTTCATCAACATGGCGTTGTTCTCTTCCTGATGCTTGCGTTCGGCTTCGAAGTGTCCGTTGCTGGACGCTGCCTGCAGATTGCGCGCGTAACGGATGGCGTTGGGACCGGCGACGGAGCCGCCGAAGATGCAGGAGACGAGCGAGTTCGCCCCCAGACGATTGGCTCCGTGGTACTGATATTCACACTCGCCCGCCGCGAAAATTCCTGGAATGTTAGTCGCCTGGCTGTAATCGACCCACAGGCCGCCCATGGTGTAGTGCATGCCGGGGAAAATCTTCATGGGGACTTCGCGGGGATCGTCTCCTACGAACTTCTCGTAGATTTCCAGAATGCCTTCGAGCTTGCGGTCGAGGGTTGCGCGATCGATATGGGTCAGGTCGAGATAGACCATCGGCTTGCCATCGATGCCGAGGCCTTCCTCAAATACAACTTTGAAGATCGCGCGAGTTGCGACGTCACGCGGCACGAGGTTGCCGTACTTCGGATACCATTCTTCGAGGAAATAAAAGCGCTCGTTTTGTGGAATCGAGAGCGGGTCACGAGAGTCGCCTGGCTTCTTTGGAACCCAGACGCGTCCACCTTCGCCGCGGGCTGACTCGGACATGAGTCTCAGCTTGTCTTCGCCGGGAATTGATGTCGGGTGGACTTGAATGAATTCTCCGTTAGCGTAGTAGCATCCCTGCTGGTAGAGCGCGGATTGTGCTGAGCCTGTACAGACTACGGAGTTTGTTGACTTTCCGAAGATCGCGCCGATGCCACCGGTCGCGATGATGACCGCGTCTGCCGGGAAGGTGCGTACTTCCATCGAACGCAGATCCATGGCGCAGATGCCGCGAGCTGCACCGTTTCCATCGAGTACCGCGGACAGGAATTCCCAGGCTTCGTACTTCTTAACTTTGCCTTCGGATTCGTAGCGGCGTACCTGCTCATCGAGTGCGTAAAGAAGTTGCTGGCCGGTGGTGGCTCCGGCAAAGGCTGTGCGATGGTGCAGCGTTCCACCGAAGCGGCGGAAGTCGAGAAGTCCCTCAGATGTTCGATTGAAGGGCACGCCCATGCGATCGAGGAGATCGATGATGGCGGGAGCGGCCTCACACATGGCTTTGATGGGGGGCTGATTGCCGAGAAAGTCGCCGCCGTAAACGCTGTCATCGAAGTGTTGCCAGGTGGAATCGCCTTCGCCTTTGAGGTTCTTGGCGGCGTTGATGCCGCCCTGGGCACACACGGAGTGCGAGCGCTTGACCGGAACGATGGAGAAAAGATCAACTTCTCCGCCCATCTCCGCGATCTTGATGACTGCTGAAAGTCCGGCGAGTCCGCCGCCGACGACTATGATTTTCGGGTTCGATGCCATCTCGCTCCGATTCCAAATCTGCCGGGATCATGCCCGGGATTACAAACAGTAAAACTTAACGCATCACTACGGATTCACTGGTTGAGCCGCTTGGGTCAATAGGTTGCAACGGGGTGTTCAAAAACGAATACATGGTGACTGCGCCGACCAGAACAAAGACCAGTCCAATTACGGCGCACACGTAACCAAACTTTCGTCGCGCATTGTCGCCGACGGTGATTCCCCATTTTGCGGCGAAGAGCCAGAGTCCATACGCAAAGTGCCAGGACGCGGCCACTATACCAATGGCATAAAAGGCGACTGCCCAAGGGCTCTGGAATTCCGCCTGGACTTTTCCGAAGGCGGCTGCCGGGTGACTCAGAAGATGAACGCCGCTGAAGCGCAAGTGCCAGGTGTGCCAGAGGATGTAGAAGAAGGTAATCGCCCCGGTCCAGCGCTGTGCGGTGTAAAGCCAATTACCGGTCCATGGATATTCCGTGACATTG
>JAOAPG010000181.1 GCA_025462785.1 Acidobacteriaceae bacterium | reverse complement strand
GTTCGAGGACTACCCGACCGTCGAACGTGAATATTATTTGCGAACCAAGATTTTCCCCATCATGCATACAGTAGTGATTCGCCGCGAGCTCTACGAAAAGCACCCTTGGATTGCGCAATCCCTTTATAAGGCATTCGTATATTCGCAGCGTGAGGTGTATCAAGAGCTGTATCAGACTGCGGCGCTGAAATTCATGCTTCCTTGGCTCATCCGGCACGTTGAGGATACACGTGCCACCATGGGCCAGGATTTTTGGCCTTATGGTTATGAGCCAAATGTCTTGGCTCTGGGCACATTTCTTCGTTATTCATACGAACAGGGACTCTCAAAGCGATTGCTCAAACCTCAAGACCTCTTCGCAGCAGAGTCTTTAGAGTCATTCAAAATCTAGACCAAAACAATCAGTGCTCGAAAGAAAGAAAATCGAATGGCTGAGAACAGAACCTCCGCGCAATGGTGGGCTCTTGGAAGAGGAGACATGGACGCCACAGTTGCCCAGGTTGGTTTCAACCTGGCGCAGATGGTCATTCCTGTTTTTCTTCTGCTGCCAATCGGCATTCCGCTGGCGTTTAGCGTAGGCCATCTCCTCCCCGGATATGCATTGGGCTTTCTGGTTGGCTCACTCGGGCTTACCGCATTAGCGGTGCGATTACGACAACGCGAAGGGCGGCAGGACGTCACGGCGCACGTTTACGGAAATAATGTTCCGGCAATCATCGCGTACACCTTATCGATCGTTCTTCCGGTCTATTTGCAATCCCATGATGCCGTTCGCGCCTGGCAGATCGGAGCCGCAGCAGTTGCCTGGACGGGCATCATAAAGCTAGTTGCCGCACCATTTGCGGGCATTGTCAGACGGTTTATTCCAGTGCCCGCTTCCATGACTGTATTCGGAACGGCGATGTACAGCTACCTCGCTTTGGTTCTGCTGCAGCGGATCTTCGATCAGCCATTAGTGGGAATCATCGCGCTCACGATTGTGGCAGTCAGTGTCCTTGGAAATGTACCCATTACGCGATGGCGAATTCCTCCGTTCCTTGTGGCGTGGATCATTCCATTGATCGTGGGCTTGCTCGTCGGCTATGTGCATCCGGCATGGCAGGGGATTTCAGTGCAGCTTCCATTCGTTGCTTCTTTGGGGCCGCTGCGTAGTCTAGTTTTGGCCTTGCCTTATTTCTCCGTAATCGCACCGATGGCCATTTATCAAATTCTGCAAGACATTGCCGCCGTCGAAGGCGCTACAGCAGCCGGAGACAATTACAATGCGAGAAGCGTGGTCGCGTGGGACGGCATAGCTACTCTGCTGTGCGGTGCCGCGGGCAGTGTAGTGACGCCCGTCGTTTACGCCTTGCATCCGCCGTACAAGGCGATGGGAGCGCGAATCGGTTTTGCCCTCTGGACACCGATTATCTTTGCGGCAATTGTTATGAGTGGACTGACATTGTTCATCGCGCAGCTATTTCCATGGCCGATTCTGGCCGCGATGATTGCCTATGTTTCCGTGGGTGTGGGCATGGCCACACTACGACGTGTGGATCCGAAGTATCGAAGCGCAGTGCTGCTTGGATTCGTTCTTCCAGCCGGAGCAGTCGTCGCGGCGGCAGTGAACTCAGCATTGCCGGCACTGAAATTGTCGGCTGCAAATCCTGATGTGCAGGCGGCACTTAACCGCTCGATCTATTGGAGTTCAGTCCAAGGACTCGGCAGCGGGTTCCTGTTTCTGGTCTTAGTTGTCGCCGCTTTGATCACGGAGCTGATCGATCGCAATTTTGGCCGCGCAAGCCTGTGGTGTTTGCTGGCTTCGGGATTTTCGTGGTTAGGATTAATGCATTCGCCGACTTTCCATTGGGGAGCGCAGCCGACCTATGCCGCTGGCTGGCTCGCGGCAGCGGCAATTGTGTACTCCGCGCGGTGGTGGAGCGGCGACCTTCCGGCCGAAGCTGTAGAAAACGGTGCCGAGCACCGCATTGTGACTTCGACACCGAAATAAACAACTTACCTCCGGCCTAATTAGTGCGCTGCACAGCAATCTTGCGAGTCATGTTTCAGCCATGAAGTAGGGCGTCCAAATGAAAGGGCCAACGTAGTCCATAATCTTGGACTAAGTTGACCCCTTAAGAAGCAGCTAAAAGCCCCTATTTAGCTTATTGGCAGTCCTGTGACGGGATCGAGGATCAGCTTAGGAGCCTTACGCAGGCCGCTGAAGTCGAATAGGCCATTCAGGGTGCCGGCCTTTTCGTCCGTTGATCCGTTGCCGAGGCGACCAAGACTCCAGTTGTCTTCTACAAAGCGAAGAACGGAGGACTGGTCGGTGATCTGGTGATCCACGTAGTTCTGCCGCGCGTAAGGCGAGATCACGAGCAGAGGTTGACGTGGGCCATATCCGCAACGTCCCGGTATACCAGTTCCAGGAGTGACACCGCAGGAGCCTGGGCCAGTTAGGGTGTCATCGGCAGCGCTGGACTGGTTGACCACCGGGTCCATCGCATGATCGTACCATCCGTCAGAATCGTCGTAGAGAATCACAACGGCGGTGCTCTTCCACTCCGGACTCGCTTCCAGACGGTTGATGGTGGACACTATGAACTTCTGCTCATCCAGCGGATCGGAATATCCTGGGTGTCCGTCATATTCACCCTTAGCTTTCACATAGCTGACGGCTGGAAGTTGACCATTATCGAGTGCGGTAAAAAAATCACTCAAATCGTATTGGTGGTTGGTCAGAGTGTCGGCTGCCGTTCCAACTACGCCAACGCTCGCAGGACGGACGTGGTGCTGGTTAGCGGTCTGCGGAAAATACAAGAACGGTTCATGATGCGAGATGTAATCCGCGGTAGCGCCTGCTAGTCCCGTGCTTTGCGCTCCACAAACAGCCACTCCGTTTACAACGGCAGTCGGCGCAAACCCACCCTGGAACCATCCCCAAGAGTATTGCTTGCCATTGAGCAGGTCGCCGACGTTCAGGTTGCCGTTGTCGATCCTGACATAAGTCTTATTGGCTGGGTGGCAGTCATCCAGAAAAGGACGCGGATCACCGATAATGGTAGCGTTCGTAGTCGCTCCGTTCGCAGTATTGCCCGCCGCGCTTCCACTCACCACGGTTGCGCCGGTTGTATATCCGGCGATTAGGTTCAATGCACCAGGCGTCGACGGTCCGAACATGGTGCTGAAATGGTTATCGCTCATGGCGAAGTGCTGCGCATAATTCCAGAACGCAGTGACGGTGTTTCCGTCGTAGTAACCCATCACGAGCCCAGCCCCGTGGCCGTAATCGCACGAAGCGCCTCCACTACCGGTCGACTCTGGAAATTTATCCATCAGACCCTTGTCAAAAGCCGATTGTTCAGCGCTGTAGCCGTGATTTTCGTCGCATGTTACCGCCTGCGCTGGGTCGAGACGAAACGGCTGCACGGAATTGGGATTTTCATCCAGCAAGCCGCTGCTCAACAAATTATTCACACGCGGGGTACCGGGCAGTCCCTGAAAGGGAGATTCGTTCGGTGGGTTCGTGGCATAGGGATAAGTTGCGAAGTAGTGATCGAAAGAGATGTTTTCCTGGAA
Organism: Acidobacteriaceae bacterium; assembly: GCA_025462785.1. Lineage (GTDB taxonomy): Bacteria > Acidobacteriota > Terriglobia > Terriglobales > Acidobacteriaceae > JAOAPG01. Next base: position 4,211 of record JAOAPG010000181.1, on the reverse strand, counting down.
AATCACGACCAGGTGCTTGATAGGAGTGGCGGTCGGATAGCTATCCGCGGGATTCCGCTGTGTGGCCGCAAACGCATCACCCATTGAACCTAAAACCAGGCATGCGGAGGACAGCACAGTAGCAGCGCTGCGAAGATGTTTCTGAATCATCTAGTTCTCCTTAGATTTTATAAAACCCTGAACTACGAACGCACTACGGGCAAACGGAAGCAAAGCGCGCACCCATGTATCTAGGTGAAGACTACGCAGGATTTGTTACGGTGGGGTAAAGAGCGGGTTAAAATTTTCGACTGAAGCGCGTATCCCAATTCAAGGGCTGCGCAAGGCGCGAGACTGAAACTTGCCAGGGGTGTTGGGGAGTCTTACCTGCTGCAGGAATAAAACTATTCATCGGATCTTTACCTTTCATTCACAAATCCGAAACAAAGGCAGCGTAGCGTCCAGATGTTCTGGGTCCTGAACTCGACTTACAGTTAAGCTCCCGCAGTCCCAAACATTACGATTACAAATGAAGGACACCAGGCACACGAGTGGTTGCTGACTGTTGAAAGACAAAGGAGATTTGAATGAAGAAGCAGATTTTACTATTAAGCCTTTCGGTCATTTTGGCGAGCTCGATGTTTGCTCAACAAGGCTCAATTCCAAAGGGTGTTCCGCATCTGGACCATGTTTTCGTAATCATGATGGAGAATCATGGTTACAACCAGATTCTCAACAACCCCAACGCCCCCTTTACTAACCAATATGCCAAATCCGCTAATCTGGCGACAAATTACTTTGCCGTTGCCCATCCTAGTTTGACCAACTATTTAGAAGCAGTCGGCGGATCGAATTTTGGCGTACAGAGCGACAATGCACCCGACTGGCATAACCTCACGTGCATGAACAATCTCACCACTGGAATTCCCAATACCGACAATCCGACAAGTTCCCACGTTTGTCCGATTTCGGGCGTGGGAACCGATGCGGCTACTCCAGCCATTGATTACACCAATGAAACGCAAGGAGCTCCGGGGGAAATAAATGTTAATGGAGTTGTTTCCTATCCGGCCGTATCAAATACCCTTGGTATAACCATCGCCGATCAATTGGTTGCTGCAGGAAAGACGTGGAAAAGCTACCAAGAGAATCTCCCTGCCAGTGGCGCTGACATGATCAATTACAGCGATGGGATATTCACGAACAACACAGATTTCACGAAACTCAATCCGCAATTTAATCCTCCGCTAACAACTGGCGATGTTGTGCAGCTTTATGCCGCCAAGCACAATCCGTTCGTGTATTTCGAGAATGTTCAACAGGGTACTAATCCGCTGAACAGCTTTGCGAACATCGTGGGCTTTGATCAGGACAATGGTCTCTGGGCTGATCTCCGTGCCGGCAAAGTGCCAAATTACTCGTTCATTGCGCCGAATCAGTGCAACGATCAGCATGGCAGAGGGAACTCTACCCGGTTTTGCCTTTATGACCCGAACGATGACGGTACGCAGGCGGGTCTCAATCCAGCTCTGATTCTTGCGGGCGACCAAACCATAGAAAAACTAGTAACTGCAATACATGGTTCGCCAGTCTGGAAAAGAGGTCACAATGCGATCGTCGTGGTGTGGGACGAAAACGATTACAGCCTTGCCCCCATCACTAATCAAGTACTAACGATTGTGGATACCAATTATGGTTTCCATAATTTAGCCGGCGGGCAATTCTATACTCACTTCTCGCTGCTCAAATCGATCGAAGGCGGGCTGGGGTTGCCTTGCCTTAACCACGCTTGCGATGCGACTACCAATGTCATGTCTGATCTGTTCGACGAACAATAGGCGGATGAATCGGGCATTCAGGTGCCAAATTTCGCAATTAAGGGCCAGTCATTCCTGCGAACCCGGGGTGGTTGGTCCTTAACTATTTGGCACTTTGCTTTGGACTTGGCGCATGTGAGGCGGTTGGGATTTGTGAAGCAGGTAGCACTTGGATAGTTCCCATCATTCCGCCGTTCTCGTGCTGCAGCACATGGCAATGGTAGGGAAACATCCCCACGATGCGTAGGTCGCGAAAATCCATCCGCAACTTGATACTGGGATATTGCGGAGTGAATCCGTCCCAGAAAGCCACGTTCACGGTGTCGCGGAGGTAGGGCTCTTCGACGGGTACTCCATGGCGCTCCAAAACCAAAAAATGAGTCTGATGGATGTGGAAGGCGTGGGTTTCCTGCGAGCGATTTTCAATAATCCAATCTTCTACGTCGCCCTGATGCACTGTGATATTGGGCGCTGTAGCCGAGGGATCAAATGCCGCGGGCGTCTTTCCTTCTTCGGTGATCAAAAAAATTGCGGTGTTCGGATCTTTGGGATCTTTAAACTCTTCGGAAAAATAGAACTTGCGCTCGCGAACTGGTTTCACTGTGGCTAGCACTGGGAGCTCAGGATCAGGAATCGGTGCTCCAGGCGCCGGGAGCGACGCTGTTGGCTCAGACGTGTTGACATCAGTCGTGATGACAGCAATCGGTCGCGGAGGAGTGTTGTCATCGTCGACCGGGTTAACATCAACTGCCGCGGCGCTTTTAGCTACTGGAGCTGTCGAAGCTTGATTTGGGCTCACGGGTCCAGTCACTACAGCCTGAGTCATCAAAGTAGCCATAACGCCTTCTGCTGGACCGTTCACCACAAATTCCGCTCGTCCCGCAGGCGGCAGCGCAATGTGACTCTCCCATAGCACGCGATTGCGCGGACGTCCGTCTTGAAGACCAATCGGTATGCCGTCGAAGGCGACCACTCCGACGAACTGCAGCTTGCCGTCGTACCGAAGTTTCAAATCGACATACGTGTCAGCAGATGCATTCAGAACGCGCCAGAACTCGCGCTCGGAAGGCCTCACCTTGATTACAGCAGGAGTGTAAGAAGGATAAGGAACGGGAACAAAGTTGATCGACAAATCCTTGCCGGGCCTGCTCGGGTCGGGTTTAGCATTCGGCGCCGGAGCCGGCATGAGTTGATCGCGCAGGATGAGAACTCGCTCAGGCAATCCGGCAATCAGCCGGTTAGCGCGCTCAATTCCTTCAATGATGATTGCGCCAGAAGCGCCGCCGAGAACCTGAGCCTCGCTGAAGCCATGAGGGTGGGGATGATACCAATACATGCCGGGCGTAGCATCGGTCGGAATGCGAAATCTGTATTCGAAGGCCAAGGAAGAAGGCTGGATTAGAGTTCTGACGGTTTCATCCTGATGACAAATCGGCGGGATGGTCAGGCCGTGAAAATGCACGTTCGTCGAGAATGCCGTCATCGCTCCGCCTGCACAAGCATCGGGCGCACGGGCCTTATGCGTCATTGCTGCGTTGGGATTCACTACGTGAGCGCTCGGTGGGTGCGAATTGGAACCGGCAATCGCCGGATCCAACTCGTTTTTTAGATTCAGGATAAGCAGATCGCCGGGATTCAAGCGCAGCGTCGGAGCTTGGTACCCGCCGGCAGAAATATAGCAGTAGCGGGTGATTCCATTTGGATCGACAAAGCTGCGGAACGAAAGATCGACTTTCAGCACGCCATTTTGGCTTCGAAGGTCTGGTGGCGAAGTGACAATGCTTCCGACGGTTTCACGGGGGCACGTCTCCGTGGTACTTGTTTCCGCGAAACCCAGCGCGGCAAAGAAGGTAGTGAAAGCCAGCGCCGAGATGACCCAATAAGACTGGCGCAGCAGCCGCATTGCTATCCAGATTTGAAATGAAATCATGAACCGCGATCACATCCTGATGAACAAGCCCCGGCGGTTGCCAATGGAGCCTGACAAAAAACCTACCAGAGCATTTTGCAGCATTTATGAATTTGTGATGAATTGTTCGAAGCTGGATCGCAGTTGTGATTTGCGAAGAATGACACACGCCCGCTGCTCCGCAGGCAAAAGATCACCGCATCAGTCGTGGCCCGCTTACAACCGGCGTCTACTCGTCTATTGCACGCCAGTTTGGCTCAATTGCTGGTAGAGGGCAATTCCGCCTATGGCCAGAATCAACACTCCAGACAATGCGCCCAAGCCCTTAACAAAAGGACCTATCTTATTCACTTTTTGCAAGATTTCAGCCTGCGCCTGCTGCATCTGCGAATTCGATTCGCTCAGGTACAGCTGATCGTCTTCTTGCATGGTGAGGGTTCCACGGTAAATCAGGAGAATAACGAGAAGGCTTGTTACGACGCCCCACACGACGAGGGGCCAAAGCA
>JAOAPG010000172.1 GCA_025462785.1 Acidobacteriaceae bacterium | reverse complement strand
GCCAAGTATCTAAAAGAAATTACAGCGACCTGCACTAAACATGCTGAACTGGTTCTCGAAACCCTCGAAGCCAACAAAGTTCCCATGGTGCTGGGCGGAGATCATTCTGTAGCCGCTGGTACCGTCGCCGGAGTTGCCGAATTCCATCGCCGCCAAAATCAGAGAATCGGCTTGATATGGATCGACGCTCACACCGACATCAACACTCCCGATAGCTCGCCGAGCGGCAATGTGCACGGCATGCCTCTTGCAGCGACCATGGGGCTAGGTCCTGCTGAGCTATCGGATATTTTTGATTTCTCTCCCAAGGTGAACCCGGAAAATTGCGTACTGGTCGGCGTGCGCGACATTGATGCCGTGGAAAAAGAAAATGTCCGCCGCGCCGGAATAGGCGTCTTCACCATGCGCGACATCGACGAACGCGGAATGAGAACAGTAATGGAAGAAGCCTTGCGAATGGCAGGACGCGGCACAGCCGGCTATCACGTATCGCTCGACATGGACTGGGTCGATCCCGAAGACGCACCCGGAGTAGGAACACCCGTCCGCGGCGGAGCAACCTATCGTGAAGCGCACCTCGCAATGGAAATCATAGCCGACCACGGCCGCATGTTGAGCTTCGAAATAGTAGAAGTAAATCCAGTAATCGACGAACACAACCGGACGGCACAGCTGGCCGTAGAACTGACAGCCTCAGCGTTCGGGAAAAAGATTCTGTAACCGAATTCGGGGACATCAGCGGAAGGAAGAGCGTCGGCAAATTATGCCATCGCATGCAGTTGAATCGGAAGGACCTTCCTATACTGCGCGAAATCGCCGTCGGTTGTGAATATCCGTAGTTTGCGGCGCGACGCCACCGCACAGATTAAAAAGTCAGTCGGAGATCCAGCAATTCCACTTGTGCGGCATTGATTGTGCATGTGAGCCGCTTGTTCGTAGTCTTCGATTTCAACTGAGAACTCTTCAAATGCCCGCAGGTTGTCACGCAATGATCTGAACTGTCCTTCGTTTCTTATTCCGGAGAGTAACTCCTGACGAACTGGGCCGATGATTTGAGCACGGCCCTCGCGAATAACTTCCTCCAACCCGCGAGCAAGACCCTGCTCCCTTGTACTGAGATCGCCCTTTTTTCTCCGTAACGCCAGTGACCAAATCGGTGTATCCACCAGCACATTCATAAACGTCTTTTGCGGCGCTCAGCCTTGTAGTCGTACTCAGGATCAAAATCGATGGTGCCAAAAGTTTCTAATATGCGGAGTTGCTTTCGTCGGCGGATATATTCATCCAGTGCGGCATTCACGGCTTCGCGTTTGGTCCTGTGACCTCCAGTACGGCGCGCCTCCTCGATCAACTTGTCATCTAACGCGAGATTTGTAGCCATGTGTATATTGTTACACAGAGCAATGTGTAACAGCAAAAATTTGGAACGGTTAATTCCAGTGTTCCTTTGCTAACCTTGGCGAGTTTTGCCCTTGAGGTCGGTCGACTTCTTCACAAAAAAAGAAGAGAGGCTACCCGGCCTCTCTTCTCACCGTGTCAACTGAGTCTAAACTTACTGCTGCTCGTCCATCTCCACCCCATCCCCTAGATGGACCTCTTCCATAGCGAAGACAATCATGCCCGTGGCGGTGGTTGGGGTCGTACCGATAATCACCATCTCGCCAACGGATCGGCGTGGCAAATCCGCTACGTGGATAGTCACCCCGTTATTCTTAGTCCCGAACTTAGGATCAATGGACGGCTGCCTGGCTTGGGTGTCTTCCGCAATGGCTGCCTTGAAGGAGAGCGAATCCACCGGATCATGCAGATCGGCAGTATAGAAGCGGACGGCACGGAAATAATCGCCTACCTTGACCCCTTGGTTCGAACCGACATTAATGTAAACCTTCGCCCCGGAACCGACTTGGGCGTCGAAATCCTTCGTTAGGAGAATACGCCCGCTAAGCTTCCCAGTCGGAGGTATGAACCGGTCGAATCTCAACGGAGGATGAAAAGCAATCGGCTGTTTCTCAACGTAAGGCGCAACCAGATCTCCCGGGTTTACCGCGTCACAACTGAATGAGATGCGCGCAATCGCCAGTTTATGGCGTGTATCTACAATGCGCACCAACGCTATTTCACCATAAGGGTGACCTGCGGCCTTAAGCAGGGAATGCTGTCCGGCAAACATCTCGAACTCGTTGATGTCCCGCAATTCGCGAATAATTTTGTATTGTTGACCGGCCTCGTATCCTTTCCCAGCCAAATAGATCATGTCACCGTCGGCAAATTTGGCGGTTGTCGGAGTCTGCAATCCGCCAGATACAAAGGCGCTGTCGGTTTGCCGCTCCTTGCTGAGGAAGCCTGCACAGTACAAGTCCGCTTTGGTGGGCATCTGCACCCGCTCAATGGGAAAGCTGGCCGCATTCGGAAAAGTTCCTTCCGGAGCATCCTGATTCGCCGCCTCATCCACCGCGGCGCGGTCTGCTGACGTAGTCGGCGCTTGTCCGACTTGCTGCGCAATAGCGGCTGTGCTCAAACAAAGCAATAGCAACAAGCCTATTTTCTTCATGTTACCTCCGGCGCACGGCGCAAACCACCGCCTTGAGTGCGCTAACTGCAGGAAATAAAGGGCTTCCAGACCGGACAGTAACAAGCGAGTCATGCAGGGTCAAGGTTACGCTGGTGTCATACTGGACAGGTTAAAAAGTTTGTTTGCAACAAAAAGTGTGATTCCCCTGTTGCATCTGGATTTACGTGCCTGTAATATCGCGCCCGACTCTCTAAATTGATGAACGCTTCGTCGAACAATTACATTTCCAGGTTTTTCCACACGCGGTTGCCCCGAGTTTGCGTAGCCGTGACCGCTTCCGACTCTTCTGAGCTTATTGAAAAAGCTGAAGCCCTCGTTCGGGATAACACCTTTCTTGAGTTCAGGTTAGACTACCTTCCCAAGCCCGCGCTTGTGCTTCCGAAGATAAAGGATTTCACTGAATACCATCCGCATGTTTTCGTGATTGCGACCTGTCGGCGGGAAAATAATGGCGGAAAGTTCCGTGGCTCGGTAGCTTCGCAGCTGGAGATCCTTGCCAAAGCCTCCGCTGCGGGATGTCAGCTCATCGACGTCGAAATTGAGACTGCCCTGAAGTGCAAACCGCAGCAGCTTCAGCAACTGCGCCAAAAGTCCGCTTTAATTCTTTCCTCTCATGACTTTCGTTCGACCAAGAAGCTCGAAGAGACCCTGGAGAAGATGACCGCGTTTGACGCCGACTTCTACAAAATCGTCGGTACCGCCACCACCCTCTACGACAACGTCGTCATGATGAAGTTCCTGGAGAAGCACAGCGATAAACATTCCCTCGTTGGCTTGTGCATGGGAGAGCAGGGAATCATCAGCCGCGTGCTCGGAGTCCGCGCCGGCAGCGCATTTACATTTGGCGCCCTAAGTTCCGAGGAAAAAACCGCGCCTGGCCAGGTCACGGCACAGGAGCTGCGCAACACTTACAGAATCGAGCGAATCGATATTGCCACTAAAGTCTACGGAGTTGCGGGAGACCCCGTTGCCCATTCGCTTTCGCCAGCGATCATGAACGCAGCCATGCGTCGCGAAAACGTGAACGGGGTGTATGTTGCGCTACATGCCAAAACCATGAAGGACCTGCTGGCCTGTGTGCGCGACATACCGATTCACGGCCTCTCGATCACCATGCCCTACAAGGAAACGATTGTCAGCCATCTCGACAACACCGACTCGCAGACCACGAAGAGCGGCGCCTGCAACACAGTCGTGCGCTCGCAAGATGGCAAGCTGTATGGATTCAACACCGATTCAGCGGGAATCCTGCGCCCGCTCGAGCGGCGGATCACTATCGATAAAGCGAAAATCCTGGTTCTTGGTGCCGGGGGTGCCGCCCGTGCCGCCGTCTTTGCCCTCAAGGAACGCGGAGCGGAAGTCTACATTCTCAATCGCACTGCCGCCCCAGCCCAGAAATTGGCTCGTAGTGCGCGGGCGCGCTTGCTAAAGAAGTCCGATCTGAAGAAGCACACTTTCGATGTCATCATTAACGCGACCCCAGTCGGGATGGGCAATCACCGCGAATCGCCGCTCAATGCTGACGAAATCAGGGCTAAGTACGTTTTCGATATGGTCTACGATCCACGCGAAACTCGCCTCCTCCAACTAGCTAAGGAGAAAGGGGCGGAAGTCATTCCAGGCATTGAGATGTTCGTCCATCAGGCGGCACGCCAATTTGAAATCTGGACTGGAAAACCTGCGCCTTGGGACGAAATGCTCAATGTGGTTGATAGGGCACTGCAGGACCGGGCGGCAGCCCAGACCCCCAAAGGTGCCAAGACCAAGGTGTCCTGACCTTAGAACCTACTTAGCCCGATATCATTAAAATACGGGTAAGTTCCTTGATTCCCTACTGCTTTCCGGTGTTGTCAGTCACGATTATTGACTAGTATTTACATGTACTTACGTGCAACCTGATGCCCCACATTACGAAATGGTTGCAATTTTAATGATCTAAGAAGTACACTGTACCTAAGAGGCGGCTTGTGGGCGCCCAATCCCGTAGCATCGCCTTTTCTTCCTAGGTTAAACAGAGGTCTAGCTGTCACGGAACGTCTGCTGGCGGGCACCTTCGCCGCAGACCACAAAAGGTTCGGAGAGACCTAGATGTCGTGGTACGCGTACTGCCTCACTGAGCAACAAACCCAAGCCAACGGAACACGAACCCGCCGTCCTTTTCTTTTGGAAGGCATTCAAGGCGTCAACGGAGCACCCGTGCTGAGTTATCCCAGCGGCGAGTTCTCGGTCATCGTCAGCGAGTACGATCGCGCTATTGAAAACGGCAAAATGGAAGAAAAAACCATTTTGGAGCATGCGCACGTGGTCAGCCGCTGCTTCCGCAATGGAACAGTATTGCCTTTCCGCTTCGGAACCCTCTTCGACAGCGACGAAGCCCTGCGGCTAGCGGTTCGCGCCAATCGCCGAGCCTTCGGAGAAAGTGTCGAAAAGCTGCGTGGCAAGTCGGAAATGCATTTGAAAGTCCTCATCAAGGACGGCGCGCTCCGCGAAGCATTCACGGATGTTCCTCTACCCGACACCGTCGGTGGCGATTATCTGATGAAACTCCGCGAAAAGGCCTCCAAAGATCGCGAACGCTCAACCAAGGCCCGGGCATTATCGGTTCAAGTACACAAGCTCTTCAACCCGCTCGAAGAATAAGTAAGTTGTAAACGCGTAAATACGAACGGGATGCTCATCGACATAGCCCACCTGATTGATTCCAAATCCGTAGAAAAATATCAGAACCGTTACAGCAGCGCAGCCAAGCAGTTAAAGAACTGCGAACTGGTCATCAGCGGACCCTGGCCGCCATATCATTTCCTGCCAGGAAAGCTGAGAACGGTAGCCGGAAACTCGTAAGTAGAAGCCGTAAAAGTTGTGCCTCGTGTAGGGCGGACACTCCTGTCCGCCGCTTCTAAAATTTCCCCTCATTCCGATTCCTTTAATCTCACGTGGTAGAGCGGCCCTTTAGGGCCGCGTTATTCTTGCCGCGGCGATTACGCGGCGCTGGAAGCGCCGCTCTTCCACGCACTAAACTGCTGCGTTATGTTCACACCCTCGTGCCCGCCCCAGCAACAACTCTCGCTCCCTTACATTCCTTGTGAGCGACGTCGCACGCTCAAATTCCGCTCGCGCCTCTTCGAGCCGCCCAAGCTTTACCAACAGATCGCCGCGCACGCTCGGCAACAGGTGATAGCCCTTCAGCGACCCTCCCTCGACCAGCGCATCGACAATCTCCAAACCCGCTGCCGGACCGAACGCCATCGCAACCGCCACTGCGCGATTCAACTCCACAACCGGCGACGGTCTAAGTTCCGCAAGGCGCTCGTAGAGCGCAACAATGCGCCGCCAATCCGTTTCCTCCGGAGTTCGCGCTC
>JAOAPG010000164.1 GCA_025462785.1 Acidobacteriaceae bacterium | reverse complement strand
CGGGTAGCCAGTCGACGCCGACCAACTTCAATGATCGGAACCTGGCGCAGGCGGCGGCGACTGGACGCGAGACTCTTGTCGGAATGGCAGCGAAGAAATTAGGCATTTCCGCAAACGAGCTTACGGTGGAGGGTGGCGTCATTACTGCGAAGGACGGACGCCAGGTTAGCTATAGCGAATTGATCGGTGACAAACATTTCGACATCTCTGTGAGTTCCACGGCGAAACGCAGATCCCCGAGCAAGTGGAAAGTGCTGGGGAAACCTGTTCCCTCCATGGACAGCGTTGCGCTCATGACCGGTACTTTCGAATTCGTTCACAATGTGCACGTGCCGGGAATGGTTCACGGTCGAGTGGTGCGTCCGCCAGAGACGGGAGCAACGGCGGTGACTGTTGACGAGAAATCAGTCCAGCATGTTCCCGGCCTTATTAAAGTAGTTGTCCGCAATAACTTCGTTGGCGTTGTTGCGGAGAAGCAGTGGCAAGCAGCGCAGGCGGCTAAGGACTTGAAGGTCACTTGGAAACCGGGTCCCGGGCTGCCGCCACAAAAAGATTTTTACGATTACATGCAGAAGCAGCCGTCACGCGAGGTCATGCTCGTCAATTCCAAAGACGTAGATGACAAGTTGAAATCGGCTTCACACGTTCTCAAGGCAACATACTCGTATCCCTATCAGGCGCACGGTTCGATTGGTTCTTCGTGCGCAGTGGCAGATGTGCAGGCGGATCATGCCACTGTATGGTCGGCAACACAGTCGGTGTATCCGACACGCCATAGCGTTTCGGTGCTAACCGCCTTACCGCTCGACAGCGTGCGCGTAGTCTTTGTTCGCGGCTCCGGCTGCTACGGATTGAATGCAGCTGACACTGTCTCATTTGATGCCGCATTACTATCACAGGCCGTGCGAAGGCCCGTCCGCGTACAACTCACGCGACAAGACGAGTTCATCTCTGAAAACTATGGTTCGGCGTGTGTGATTCAGCAACAGGTCGGAATCGGTCCGAACGGGACGATCACGGCATGGGACTGCGAGACGTGGTCGGTGTCGTTCGGTGGAAGACCCGGGTATGAAAAGCCTGGAAATGTGCTTACGGGGATGCTGGCCGGTTTTGATCCTGAGACGATAACTCCTCGAACGGCCGTCGAGCCCACCGGAGAGCTGCGTAACGGCAGCAATGCGGTGCCTTCGTATGTCGTCGGATGCATCACCGGCAAATGTGGTGGAGCAGGCTCAATTAGGAGTGAACGTGTGTTAGCGCATACGGTGAAGTCGCATTTCTTTACCGGACCGTTACGTTCGCCGTTGCGTTTGCAGAATACATTCGCGCACGAGTGCTTCATGGACGAGATCAGTGCATTCATGAAAGTGGATCCGGTTGCCTATCGCTTACAACATTTGAGCGAGAGGCGAATTGTTGATGCCGTGAAAGCTGCGGCAAGGACCGCGAACTGGGATGCTCGCCCTTCGCCTAAACGCGGAATTGCGCGTACTGGTACTGTCACTGGGCGCGGTATAGCTTGCGTCGCCTATGAGGGCGACAACGGATACGCTGCTCTCGTCGCCGAAGTGGAAGTGGATCAAGCAAGCGGACGGGTACAGCCCAAGCGCTTTGTGCTGGCTAATGACAGCGGGCCGATTTCTAATCCCGATGGTTTGCGTAATCAGATCGAGGGCGGAGTCTTGCAAGGAACGAGTCGAGCGCTCGGAGAAGAAATCACCTGGGACGACCGTAAAGTGACCTCGCTCGATTGGCAGAGTTATAAAACGCTGCCACTGGGAATTCAGGTGCCGGTCATCGAGAGCGTTCTCATTGATCGCAAAGACGAGAAAGCGACTGGCGCAGGGGAGACGGCGATCACGCTAGCCGCAGCGGCAATCGGCAATGCGATCTTCGATGCAACAGGCGTACGGATAAGGCAAGTGCCATTCACACCTGATCGCGTAAAAGCGGCGCTATCCTCGCGTGGATGAGGAGTATTCGGTCAGGTAATTACTAGTCCGAATACATTTCTGTGGACCTGAGACTACGCCCGGAAAGCAAATCGACCTCAGCAACTTGTTTACTTCAAGTGCTCCACAAGAAACAAATCAGAGAGGTTGCGTACATAGCCAAAAACGTAATGCTCTTCGTCTGCGGCGATGCGGGGGCACGCAACGTTTTCCACTCCGGCTACGTCAGACGGTCGAACTGTCTTCCATGCCGTTCTGGTTCCAGTCTGGATATCCAGGCGCGAGACCGGACAAGATGTTTCGCCGCGCTGTCCGACAAATAAGGCGCTTCCATCTTTTGCCCAACGCAGAGGGGCGTCGTTGGCCAATGTTCCAGGAATGGGATGTGGATCGCCTCCATCCAAGGACACTAGAACCATTCCATCGGTCGTAATCGCGGCGACTCGTTTTCCATCGGGCGAGACAGAGTGAGCGTGTGTCCCCAAACGAAATCCTTCGGGAGTAATGGGACGGGGCTGACCCCCATCGAGCCCCTCAATATACAATCGCGAAGCATGTCCGGGTTCGTGACCTTCAAACAACAGCCGTTTAGAATCAGCGAGAAACTGACCACCAGATGGGACAACGCTGCCAGTCGAAAATCGTCGTTGCTGGCCCACTCCGGTCGGAAGAAGTACGAAGTCGGGAGGAGACATATTTTGGCGCAACACCAGAGTCCACTTGCCGTCGGGTGACAGTGCATTAGCGGAGCCCTCGCCGAGACGAACGGCAGAGGTACCACTCGTATCGCGGCTAAAAACTGCATATTCGCCGCCCCCTGCTTCACCTGCCTCAATAAACACGACAACCTTCCCGTCTTCGGAGATGTCGATTGGAACAGTCCAATCCTGCCAACTCAGGTCACGTTCCTTGCTTTCACCCGGTGCCATGCCTATCGCGCCAGCACGCAACGCATCGCGGGAAATCAAAGCGCGTCCCCCAGCGCCAACGTCATGCAGCGTAAGGGTTCCCGGAGCGCTGAGCAGTTCGCGGACTTTGCCTGACAATTTGACGCCACGCAGGGAACGGCTAAAGCCAGTAGCGGTCGCCGTGAACCAGATTTCGTCCCCTGAAGGTGACCATGCCGCTCCCATCGCGCTCGCCCAACGTTCTGTCAAATCGGATTTCTTGCCCTTGAGGTCAATGACGCTGATGGTGCCTCCGTCATCTCCCAGCAAGTTATGGTCAACAAATGCGAGGTGATCTCCTGTGGGAGAGAAGCGCAAATGGCTGATCCAGCCGGCGGTTTCATACAACACTTTTCCGATCGGATACTCGACTCGAGTTTGCCCGTTCACAGCGTGGACCACGGCTAACGCATCTCCGCTGGGCGCCCAATCAGCAGCTTCAACGTTATCCAGAAGATCGCGCGGAGCATCTGCACCGATGGAAACCTGAGCCAGCGTACCCCGACTCATGAAGTGATTGGGACTGACGCTAAAGTGACGCAACACTGCCATCTGTCCCGCCGCCGACACTGCCAATACCGCGGTTTCCGGGAGTCCGAGATCGCGCGACTCGGTTGAGTTAGGGGAACTAATAAAGACCGATTGCGGATTGCCCTCCCAAGATGCGCTGTAAACAGCCGAGCGCGGGTCCGGCGCAAATCTGGCTGCGGACAGCGCTCCCCGACGGAAGCTCAGCTCACGAAATGTCGGCACGGATGGTGTTGAGCTTAGCTGACCAACGAAGAAACTGGCAATCGCAACCGCGGCAACCACCAACAAGACTGCGCCGACTAGCAAGGGTACGCGCTTCATGGCCAGGGCTACGTTCGGTTGGGTGCTCTGCAATGGCGTCGCACTCGTCACCGACCCGCTGCACTCGGCGGCAGCGGCCATCTGCTGCGAAGATGGATGCCAGTCACGCTGCAAACGCTTGAGATCGGATCGCATTTCCGCCGCGCTCTGGTAACGCAAATCGCGATCCTTTTCCAAAGCCTTATTGACAATGCGGGCTAGTTCGGGAGGGAGCTTTGGATTTAAGCCAAGAGGCGTGGCTGGTGCTTTGTTAAGAATTGCATTGAAAATTGCTGCTGACGTACTTCCTTCAAACGGCAGTTGACCGGTGCTCATTTCGTACAGCACCACCCCAAATGAAAACACATCTGTGCGCGCATCCACATCTTCGCCGAGCGACTGCTCGGGGCTCATGTACGCTACCGTGCCTAATGCCGAGCCCGGAGACGTCAGCTGCTCGGGACTGATTGCGACTGTCGGTCCGGCCGTAACTCCTGAACCTCCCGTGACCTTGCCGCGCTCCGCGGTGACTTTTGCTAATCCGAAATCAAGGATCTTCGCATGATGGCGCTCGGTCACGAATATGTTTGCAGGTTTAATGTCGCGGTGAACGATCCCCTTTGAGTGTGCGGCGTCGAGAGCGTCGGCAATCTCAATCGCAAGTGCAAGCAGCAAGCCTACATCGAGAGGACGCTGGGTAATCCGGTGCTTGAGCGTGGTCCCATCCAGAAACTCCATTGCGATGAAGGTCTGCCCACTCTCCTCACTAATTTCGTGGATGGTACAGATGTTGGGGTGATTCAGTGCCGAAGCAGCTTGGGCTTCACGTTGGAAGCGGGCGAGAGACTGGGGATCTCGCGCAACCTCTTCAGGCAGGAACTTGAGAGCAACGAAGCGGTGCAGCCGCGAGTCCTCGGCTTTGTAGACCACACCCATCCCGCCGCCACCAAGCTTGTCCACGATGCGGTAGTGCGAGATGATCTGGTCGATCATTCTTGGGATGCTCGACTTTCGGGTCGCTTCATTCTAGGGGCGCGGCTCCCGCTCGTCAATGAATGATGCCCCTGGCGCGAGCCCGACAAAGCCAGAGCCAATTATCACTCATTCAAACAATCCAGGGACACACTTATCGTAAGCAGTAAATTCCGGATCACCCGTGATAGAGGGCAATCGGAAAACAATGCGTTGCGAACAAATCCACTGCTACCGGCAGCACACGGCTTCGGGCTTGTATTATGGGAACTTACCCGAGCAAGGGATATTCGTTCCATACTCCGGAAGTGACTGTGCAAACAGGTCACTTCCTGCAGATCAATTGCTCGTGTGTTTATTTCATGGAGGCTTAGGGTTTAATAATGGATTTCAAGTCAAGATGGAGCAGATCCGCAAGCAAGGCACGCCGGTTCAGCATTACCACTCTCCTAAGTATCTTTTGTTTGGGCGCGTCCCTCACTGCACAACAAATCGCTCCCGAGATGCCCATGCGAGCGAAATATGAAGACGGAGCGGAATTCCGTGGGCTATACAAGAAAGGCCTCGATTCACGTTTACTGGTCAGCATGGAAGACCTTTCCACCTGGTCGTTCGCTGGCGCGGGAGAGATGACATTAACCGACGCCCACGCCAAAGATGGCCGGCATTCGCTGCGAATCCATTCCACTACAAATGTCGCTCAGGTTGAGGGCGGCGGGGAGTGGGAGGATCTTGTTGCGACCAGAAAATTTCCCGGCGAAGACTGGAGCCGCTACAACCGCATCTCTCTATGGGTCTACCCCGATGTCATTGGTGCACCCTCCATTTCCTGTTCGCTGGTCCTCCACAATGACGGCGCCCACAAGTTACCGGACCGGTACAACGAGGGTCGGCACGAGTCCATCACTCTCGAGAATCACACGTGGAACCATGTCGTTTGGGAGATCGCTCCACTCGACCGCGATCGCATCACTGCACTCGACATCGCCTACAGCCTGCCCAAGAAATTTCCCGACCCTGGCGATCAGACTATTTTAGATATCGATCAGCTGGACCTGCAGCGCGTGGTGGCCGATCACGTCGAGGGTTGGGACGTCGCGCCCGGAAAGATTGCTTTCAGCGACAGCGGATACACAACTGGTTCCTCGAAGTCCGCAATCGCCAGCGATCTGACAGCTCACGAGTTCTCTGTGATTAAACAACAGACCGGCCAGATCGTTCTGACCAAACCGGTCGAGCAAACTACTACTCCGTTGGGCAAGTATCAAGTGCTGGATTTTTCTGAAGTCCGCCAGCCCGGCACGTACGTGATCAAAGCCGGGGATATACTGACTCGCTCTTTCCGCATTGGAGATGACGCCTGGCTCGACAGCATTTGGAAGGCGGTCAACTTCATGTACAGCGAGCGATGCGGAACCGAAATCCCTGGCATTCACGGCAGGTGTCATCAGGACATCTACACCGTTCACGACGATGAGCGAATTGTCGTCAATGGTGGATACCACGATGCCGGGGACCTGTCTGCGACGGGAAACACGCCGGGAATGGTGTACGCCCTCTTGTCGCTTGCGGATAGTCTGAAGCGGCAAGGTGAAGATCCGGTTCTCTACAATCGTTTGCTGGAAGAAGCGCGCTGGGGCTTGAATTGGGTGCTCAAAACGCGATTTGGAGATGGGTACCGCAGCACTGGTCAATTGGTTAGTTACTGGACGGACGGCATTATAGGTACGGCAGATGATCGCTTCGGCCAAGCCATCAATAATCCGGAGTGGAACTTCCGCGTAAGCGGAGTGGAGGCTTTGGCGTCGCGCATATTGAAAGATAGCGATCCGGAGCTGGCGAACCGCAGCCTCGTCATTGCTGCAGAAGACTGGAAGTATGCGGTCGAAGGTCTGAAAGCCGCGGCTCCGCTTGCTGAAGTCTATGGGGCACAGGACGAATTGGAACGAACTTCATTCGGCGTGGTCGCATCGGTCGAGCTTTATCTGGCGACTGGAGATGATCGTTACGCGCAGGAAGCTATTGTCTTGGGTGATCAAGTGCTCGCTTCTCAGGAGCGCACCCTTCAGCCTTGGACGATCCCGTTGACGGGTTATTTCTACACCACGCCTAAGCGCGAGAATCTTTTTCATCGCTTTCACATCGGCCAGGAGCAGGAGCCGATCATGGCTCTTACCCTTCTGTGCGAAGCCTTCCCGGACCATGAGAAGTGGATGAAGTGGTACTCGGCCGTGGTCTTGCACTCCCAATACTATTTGAAGCCGGCCTCCGTCGTCGATGAGCCTTATTCGGTTTTGCCGGCGGCCGTATATCGCGAAAGCGAAGCGCGGCTTATTCCCGAAGCGAAGAATTGGACTCCACTTCGGGCGGCGGATCGCGACGCCTATGTAGAAGAAGTGCGGCGCGGAATTCCACTGGGCGGCGGGAATTATCTCCGCAGATTTCCGGTCTGGTTTGATTTTCGTGGCAACTCCAGCGTTCTGCTCTCGCAAGCGAAAGCACTCTCGGCGGCGGGACAGTTGCGAGGCGATCTCGAAGCCGAAGACTTGGCTCAGAAGCAGGCTCAATGGTTTGTCGGCCTCATTCGTTTCGCCGCCAGTGTGATGTATTGCGAGTGATTCGAATGGACGAAGCTGTAAAGCGTTAGTTCTGGACTTTTGGTTGG
>JAOAPG010000053.1 GCA_025462785.1 Acidobacteriaceae bacterium | reverse complement strand
CCAATAGCAACTACGTAGAACTGCAAGGGTTTGCACATACCAGTGGAATTATCGGGCTGCCCGCGTAGTAACGATGGGTGCCACGATATACTCCCGTGGTAGAGAACGTGCTGTACTCGAAGTGGATCCGAGTTAGGTGAGGATCGTATGAAAATCGATTTCCGAGTATTACTGATACGTAACTTGCTGGGATTTGCCGCGCTGGTTTCTCCGGCGATCGGGCAGACTGCACATGATCCGGCGATGCATCCATATCGACGGGCGACCACCACCAAACCTAACCAACAGAAATTATCCCAAACGTACAAAGCGCCTAAGCTTTCTGTCACGCCTCGCCACAAAGATACCGCTATGCCTGCAGCTGCCGGTGGGAAACGCAGCGCATCAGATGCCCAGGTTGCCGCGTTGGAACGGGAGACCGCCAAGACTCAAACTGCAAAGCCAACACAGAAGGCAGCGGTAGCCCCTCGTCCCGTTCCTGGTCCCAAGGCGGATCCGGCTGAGAAAAACAAGCCGATGAACTTTAGTTATCAGACCCCGAAAAATAACGCCAGTGCTGGTACGACGACGCGGCCGAAGCGCCCGCACTGAACATGTCGTCTAAACCTATTAATTTCGGCTTTCTGAAAGTCTCTCTTCGGACGGTCGTTCGATCCGCTCTTTACCTGCGAAACTTTGTGCCGACACGACTGGCTCTGTTATCGAGTATTTTAATAAGCACCACAGAGCTCGAAAGCCGTCCTTCCATCCGATTTTTTTTCCTTCCTCGTATGTGCGTCCCCAATAACTGATTCCGACCTCGTATATTCGCAGATGCCGCTTGGCCACCTTGACCGTAACCTCAGGCTCGAAGCCGAACCGGTCCTCTTCAATAGGAATTGACTGAATCACTTCGCGACGGAATACCTTATAGCAAGTTTCCATGTCGCTCAGATTGATATTCGTGAGGCAATTGGATAACAACGTAAGCGCCCAGTTGCCCACCGAATGCCAGAAATAAAGCACGCGGTGAGGACCACTGCCGAGGAAACGCGAGCCGTATACGACGTCGGCTTTGCCTTGAATGAGAGGATCAAGGAGGGCTGCGTAATCATTGGGATCGTATTCCAAATCCGCGTCTTGAATAATTACAAAGTCGCCGGTCGCCTCCTGGATGCCGCGGCGTAAGGCTGCTCCCTTGCCCATATTTTTCGGCTGAAAAAAAATCCGCAATTGCGGATATTGATTTTGGAGTTGGTTGAGAATTTCCCTGGAACCATCGCGCGAACCGTCATCCACACAAATTAATTCGAGATCAAGAGGCACACGCAGCACTCGCTCCACTACCTGCTGGAGAGTGGTGCGCTCGTTATATACCGGCATCACGACCGATAGCTTCATGATTTCCACACTCTATTCTCCAACTTTAAAGCAAATCATTGTTTTCCACATGAGTAGCTTAATCATATTGATACCAGAGCACCGCTCTCGTGTAATTAGTTCCAACGACGACTCTGGATCAAGGAAATTTTGACGCAATGAGATCGCCTTACCCGCGCATACAGGGAATCAGGTACAACCGAGAGTGACAAAAGTTCTTGCCGAGGATTCGTCGCCGCAAACAAAATCTCGGCAAGGTAAGTAGGAGCTCACGTTCGAGAGCTGATTCTGGGATCGCGAGGTACCCTCCCAAACAATTGATTTTACAAGGCTGTTAGGTCGTTACACCGCATTCCGTCACAGAATCAGCTCTTGTTACTACCCGATTTTGGCTCACTTACCTGGGGGATTTTGGGCGTCTGTGGAAATGTGTTTGGCTTCCAGCTGTGCAAAGTGATGCTACTTGGCATCGTGGATGCTATGAATTCTGGTATAGAGACACACCTTGCAGTCCCTCATGGCCGGACGCGGTGGAAAGCGTCGACGGACTGTTCCAGTTAATTCTTAATATTTTACAGCAGCGTTGGCGCTGCTTCATTACATCGGGGAAAGTTGTATGAAAGAAACGTCTGTCCAGCTGGCTCCACGAGAGCAGCAAATTGCTGAACTTCTGCTTCAGGGATGTGATAACGAAGAAATCGGCAAAGAGCTCAAGATGGCTCGGCGCACAGTCAAGGCACACTTTAACAGGCTATTTTTACGGTTTGGTATTAGAGACGGAGTCAAGCGAGTCAAGCTCGCAACACTTTTATATCGGAGGCAACTATGTTCAGAAGCGAACGCAACGGAAAACAACGTCCCAGTGGACGAGAGCAGCAAGTCATCGAGCTCGTCGCCCAAGGACTTAAAAACCGAGAAGTCGCTAACGCAATCGGAACAACCGAACACGTTGTTAAGAACTACCTCAGAGCCATCTACGATAAGCTCGGACTCTGGAACCGGGTCGAACTCGCTCTCTGGTATGAGGCCCGCCGCCACGAAACCCTCGCTCACGCCTGACGTTCTGGAACATTGGGAGCATAGTATTCTGGACCTGAATACTCCTGCGGCCCGAACCCGTGACTTAGAGAATTGAGAATCCCGGTCGTAAGCGGAATCGTAGATCTAAACTAGAAATGGCTCCCTCGGTTTGGGAGCCGTTTTTTCTGCTGCTTATTCGCAAGCCCGGCCGCTGGCTGGGTCAAAGTGGTCCTGCTGAGCACTTCTCTGGGGCGCCAATCTTCCACCGGTCGTCTTTCCGTAGAGCGTAGTTCCAGGACAATAGTACAGAGCGGTATGAACGTCCAGCCAAACCTGCGTATCCGGATTGCCAAGATAAACTTGAGGGACTTCCGGAGCCTCAGCCAATCCAGTAGCTACTAACAATTTTTCCAAAGTGGTGAGCTGAGGAGCGGCCGGAGTTGGAGCCTTGGACGAACTGGTCATCGTTTCAGGAGCACCCCACCCCGCTAGGGCAATTACGAGCAGAATGGCAGCGACACCTATATAGATGTCCGCGCGGTGATTTTGCAATTGCGCTAGAAGCCACGGTCTCCAGGCAAATTTCTTAGATTCGTCCGCTGTTTGCTCCGTTTTAATTTCGGGAGATTCTTGCTCTTCCGATTGCGTCTCCTGCATTGTCCAAGTGTCGTTTTGTGTGGTTGATTCCGTTTCTGCTACTTTTGGTTCGGGCAGAAATGGATCGAAAAACGATTCCTCCGGTGCTCGAAAATTTTCGTCGGAGGCAGACACTGGACGGAACGACTCCTCGGCAGCAGACGATTCAGCATTAAACTGCGCCGGAACAGAGAGTGGTCTGGTTGCCTCCGGCTCTCGGTTCATCGTGGATCTGAACGCGGGAAGCTCCTCTGTCGGAGGTTCTGTTTCCGATTCCCTTCGTCGTACCGCCTCCTTCATATACCAGAGGGTCGCCCACTTGTGTTGCAGGTATCCGTCACTTGGTTCCCGAGAATTTGTTTCCTTGGACGCGCGAGCAATTCCGCAGCTGCCGCAGAAGACTTCTTCCGGTGTGAATTGGTGCCCACAGCCGCGGCAATGTGTACCTGCCGGCACCTCGGGATCGGGATCGGGGGTAACTGATTCCGAGCTCAAATTCACGTCTTCGCTTAGTGGCTCAGTTTCTCGATCCTGCACAGATTCGGCGGACAAAGATTCAGAAGGGCCGGTTTGCGGGGGCAAAAACGATAATTGTGACAGCAAGTCTTCATGATCTTCGCTGTCCTCACGAGTGTTCGCGCCATCCGCATTGACAATTTTGTCCTCAGAAGAGGGGTCTAAAGCTTGAAATATTTCTTCGGTTAAAAAAGGCGCCAATTCTCCTGCGAATTTTTCTAAAGGAGGGGCATGCTTTTGGGATCGCGAAAGCGTCTCAGTAAGAAGTCCAGCCATCAGCTCACAGGTGCGCACATCCTGCTCTTGAAAGCCCTGAGGTTGCGCGAAACGCACTTCTATAGCACCAACAACGGCTCTTTCGTGCCGGATTGGAACGGCAATGAACGACTGAATGTTCCCCTTGCGTCGAACAGAGAAAGGTATTCGGCTATCGAATTCCGCGTCTGCGCACCGCTGAACCTCTCCGCTAAGGAAGCAGTCCGCCGCGAGCCCGTAATCGAGAGGGACACGGGTTCCGCACTGGCCAGCTGCATCACCCGAAGCCGCGGTGTAGGCCAGACGGTCCTCTTCAACAACGCCAATCGCGACTCCGGCTGCTTTTGTGTTTCTTAATAGACGCTCGGCAATTAAGCTCGTCGCCGCACCAAAGTTGAGCTTCCCACTTTGGATCAGCTTTTGAGTCTGCGCAACTTCAGAGAGAGCTTCGGTCGAACTAACGGCAGGATCTTTAGCAAGCAGCCGATCGTTATGCTGCTGCATTACCGACGCTGCGGCAAGAAGCTGCTGGAACGAAGCTTCGTCGAGAGCAACCTTCGGACGCGAGTTGGAAAATGATTGCGCCACGCCGGCCAAGACTCCACAGGGGGTCTAATCAGACCATTACCGACCAATTGTAAGGCAATTGGGCTGCCATATGAACGGCATAAATATGGTAAGTCGCTGATTCTGCGAGAGACATATTTCACGACTATTCACTTGACACAAATTAACCATAAATGGTGCAATCGTAACTGACAGGGCAGCATACAGGATGTACTGTATCGAACGAACAATCTTGTTATGAGAATGTGGGCCTCGACGGCCCCCATTGAAAAAGCGTTTAGAAGATCGGATAAAGGAACTGTGTGTGAAGGCTCGCGCCGTCCGTGATGGACCTCCATTGAACGCGCTCCTTAAAGACCTCAATGCGACCCTCCGTGAGCACACGTTCCGATTAAGAAACATGATAGCTAGAGGGCATGCTCCGCAAAGGCGTCAAGACTAATGAGATTTTAGGAGCCGTGACAAGGGTGTGTGATATAATCGTTGCAACGACAGTCGTGTGAACGATAATAATTGACGCAAGCGCGGATTGTCTACATGCTTTGCGGTTTGCGCACCGTCGGCCCGCTGCTGTAATCGACTTGAGCCTCTTCTCCTGGAGAGGTGAGGATCACCGCCCGCGCTTGGGGTACCTGGGCTCCGCGCAACTTGTAAGCGAAGCGCCGAAGGCTTTGGAAGCCACCCTGGGAATCCGTAGTCAGAGACCAGATCCTGCCAGATTGCCATGGCATTGCGATCTCGACTCAGACCCTGTTCGATGATTTCCCGGTAGGGTTCACAGGTGCTCGCCGACCCCGCGCCTTTCGAGTTTTCTGGCTCCTGGCCGCTCATCCCCACGCCAAAGTCGGTGATCACATCTTTGGCCGGTTTTGCCTTACTTTCGCGCCTCCATCTTCCCGGCGGCCATATTTCCACACCTGCGCCTCTCAGATAGGCGCTGATGGTCTCTCGACGCACTCGCGTGGCCTCTTGGATCTTTCGCAGAGACCATCCCAGCCGTCCCAAGACTATTACTTGTTGTCGTTTGTCTTCGCTCAAGACGTTGCTCATGTCGACGAAGGCTACAACGCCTTACGCCGAAATCAACGTCCCAAGACTCATTCTCATTGGCCGGTTTTCAGGTGATCCTCGTTGGCCGGATTTGGGTGACCCTTGAGGCTTGTTTTCGTATGTAAAGAAGAAGAATTCAGTCAAGCTCTTAAGGAAAACAGAGAGCCAACCTGTATTGGCTGTAGGATGGAGTACATCTTGGACTCCGTTGGGAGTGACGCAAATCATGAAAACGGATAAAGGGCAGTTCGATGAAGTCCTAAGGAGGATGCTTAATAAGGGACCTCAAAAGACTTCCGAAATAAAGGCGGAAAAAAAAGAGAAGGTTATTAAACCTTCTCCGAGGTCAGGGCGGCGAACGTCAAAGGCTTGAATCCTGCTAGGCGACACACCGTCTCCATGAACGTATGGTCATCGGCGCGACGATTGAAGCGATAGCTAAATTCATCCAGATAACGCTGCATGTGCTTCCGCGAGATTTGGTGGAAGTTCCCTATGATGCCGCGCTTCAAGAGCGAGAACGCGGATTCGATTCCGTCAGTGTGAGTGGAGCCCACAACATACTTCCGTTCCTTGTGCTGAATTGTGCGGTGCTTTTCTTCTAGAATCGTTCCCTTAAACACTATCGGATAGACCAAGAATTCATCGGTCATGATTGCTTCGACAGCTTCTTCATTGATGTGCTTCTCGACTAGTGGCTTGATTATGTCCTTCTTCGCATTCGGTGTGTGGAACAGTTTTAAATCGACGTTCCGCTGTTTCATGCCGATTACAACCTGTTTGGCTTTCTTGCCAGCGTAGACGCCATATCCGATTTTCTTGCCGCCTACATAAGTTTCGTCAATTTCGATTGTGCCGCCAAGCTTCGGTATATCGCCCTGATTCATGGCTTCACGGATGCGGTGATTCAAGTACCATGCGGTTTTATATCCGCCGATCCCCAAGTCGCGTTGTAGCTGTTTCGCGCTGATTCCTTTTTTCGCATTCAGCAAAAGAGTGATTGCTTGAAACCACACTATTAACGGCAGATGCGTATCAGCGAACAGCGTGCCAGATGTGGGAGTGAACTGGTTATGGCAATTCTTCTCTAAGCACAGATAGAACCACTTGCGGCGATTCTTAGACTCAGCCTTGCGCTCTACACGCTTGACGTTCTTCTCTCCGCACTGTGGGCATCGCACGACGCCTTCAGGCCAGCGCATCTGCTGGATGTAGGTCAGGCATTGCTCATCTGTGGCGAACTTCTCATGTGCTTCACGGATATTCATGGGTTCC
>JAOAPG010000037.1 GCA_025462785.1 Acidobacteriaceae bacterium | reverse complement strand
GTTCCGTTTCCCGCTTATCCCACAGTTGCTTGCCCTTTGCCAACGCGAGTTCAAGCTTTACCCGCCCATTTTTGAAATACATCCGAGTTGGAATCAAGGTTAGCCCACGTTGTTGCGTTTTGCCGATCAGTTTGCGGATTTCGTCGGCATGAACCAACAATTTACGGGTACGAAGTGGGGCGTGGTTAAAGATATTGCCATGTTCGTAAGGTCCGATGTGGCAATTTAGAAGCCAAAGTTCGCCGTCTTTGATCAATCCATAAGAATCTTTGAGGTTTGTGAGCCCATTTCGGACGGACTTGACCTCCGTGCCTGTCAAAACCACCCCGGTTTCAAATTTTTCCAGCAAGAAATAGTTGTGTGAAGCGATCCTATTAACAGCGGCATCTCGCTCGCCGGCGGCCGTAGGATCGCGGCGGGGATTCTTTTGCGCATTCGGTTTTGTTTGATGGGTGGTCTGGCGAGCCATATTCGAAAGTAGCTGTGTGTCTTAGCAGGTTTACTTTACTACGTTAGACCGGGTGATGTGGGGGGCCTGTGAAAGGTGAGCGTCCACTTCAGCCACACAGATTCGAAGTCAAACCATCGAAGCCATTAAAAATTCTGGAGACAAGTTGAACAATCAAATGTCCGCTATAAGGACTAGCACTTGCGGGTGTAACTCTGTGACTAGTAGTGAGTTCGGTTCACTTGGGGCCGATGCTATAATCAGCCAGCTCACGTCTTCTTTTTTGGTTTTTTTGTTGAAAATCGACAACCTAAATCAAAGGTCTTGGCGAACCTTTGGGAGAAGACTGCCTGCGAGGAACCATTGATGAGAAGTCTGCTTCGCGCGTCAGCAATTTTCTTGCTTATCGCGCTTGTAACTTTGCCTGCTGCCACCGCCGATAAGGCCAAGGCTCTCTTCCAAAGAGGAAAAGATGCCGAGGTCCGGCAAAATTACGAGCTTGCCTACGATTTATACAAACAAGCTTACGATCTCAAACCTGGAGATCTCGACTATCGCGCCGCCTTCGAACGCCTGCGTTTTCTAGCGGGCGCGTCTCATGTTCATCGCGGCCAGTTGTTGCGCGAGGCAGGTAAGTTGGAGGAAGCTCTTGCAGAATTCCAAAAAGCGGCGGAGATCGATCCTTCGAGTGCGATTGCACAGCAGGAATTAAAGCGCACCAAAGCAATGATTGAGGCTGCAAGTTCGCCTAGCGCGCCGACATCCACTAAAACTCCAGGCCCTTTGCAAAGAAAGCTGGAACAGGCGGGGGGGCCGGTTGAGCTGGCTGCTATCTCCAATGTTCCTATTACCCTGAAGCTGACAGAAGACACAAAGGTTATCTATGAGACGGTGGGAAAGCTGGCAGGAGTCAATGTTCTATTTGATCCCGATTACACCTCGCGCCGGGTAAAAATTGAATTAAATGGAGTCACGCTGGAAGAGGCGCTCCAGATCGTTGCGCTCGAGTCGAAGACCTTCTGGCGCCCAGTTACGCCGAACACGATTTTTGTCGCCGCGGATAATCCGGCCAAACGTAAAGATCTGGAACAGAGCGTCATAAAGACATTCTATCTCGCTAATCTTTCACAGCCCACGGAATTGCAGGACGTGGTGAATGCGCTGCGGCAAATTCTCGAAATCTCCCGCATCCAGCCGCTGCCCACGCAGGGGGCAATCGTGGTGCGCGGTACTCCCGACCAGGTTGCGCTAGCGCAAAAACTTGTGGGTGACCTGGATAAATCCAAGGCGGAAGTGGTGGTTGACGTTGCGGTGATGCAGATCAATCGAGATAAAGCCCGCACCTTGGGAATTAGCCCTCCCACCAGCGCGACCGTAACTCTGCAGCCGAACGTGAACACGACTACAACTTCTACGGGAACCGGCACCACCACCGGCACCACCGGCACCACTAGCACCACCGGCACCAGCACGTCAGGCTCCACGAACGGACTTAGTCTGAACGCTTTAGGGAATCTGAATGCAACCGATTTCCAGGTCACGATTTCGCAAGCGACAGCTACGGCTCTTTTTACTGACAGCCATACCAAACTTGTACAAAATCCTCAGATTCGTGCAGTAGATGGCCAGAAGGCTACGCTCAAGATCGGCAGTCGCGTACCCGTGGCTTCCGGATCATTTTCTTCAGGTATCGGCAGCACCGGCATCGGCGTCAGTCCGCTGGTCAATACCCAGTTCCAATATCTCGATGTGGGTGTAAACATCGACATCACTCCCAAGATTCACTCGAACGGAGAAGTGACGCTGAAGATCACGATGGATATTTCATCCGTGACATCCTTCACGAACATCGGTGGCATCAACCAGCCGGTAATCGGACAACGAAAGATTGAACACGAAGTTCGCCTACGGGAAGGAGAAGTAAACCTGCTGGGCGGAATGATGGAAGACAGCCAATCGCGCACGCTGACTGGAATCCCCGGGCTCTCGCAGATCCCAATCTTGAAGTACCTGTTCGGGCAGACCGCAACGGACCACTCGGAAACGGAAACTGTTTTCGCTTTGATCCCGCGGCTCGTGCGCAGACAGGATCTTAGCGATTTGAACGAAAGAGCGATCGCGGTAGGTACAGCTAGCGCCATTGAATTGCGGCGCATCACGCCGGCGGTTGTCGCTCCGGTGCCACCGCCCAGTGCTGCGGCCCCGGCAAATTCGTCGCCAGCAAATCCTGCTCCGGCGCCAGCTCAGCCTTCCTCGCAGCCTAGC
The DNA here is from genome assembly GCA_025462785.1 of Acidobacteriaceae bacterium. Classification (GTDB taxonomy): domain Bacteria; phylum Acidobacteriota; class Terriglobia; order Terriglobales; family Acidobacteriaceae; genus JAOAPG01. The sequence continues at coordinate 4,486 of JAOAPG010000037.1, read as the reverse complement.
TCGCAGGGTGGTCCGGCGAGTTTCAACTTTGATCCGGGAATAATCACCCAGAAAACGGGTACAACGTTCTCTGTCAATGTGACGCTTACGGGAGCGCAGAACGCGTATTCGGTTCCGCTTCAGGTCAGCTACGATCCTAAGACGTTGCAAGTGGTCAATGTCTCAAACGGCAATTTCCTTTCGCAAGACGGTCAGGTGGTAGCGCTGGTGCACCGGGATGACGATAGCACTGGTACTTTGCAAATCACGGCAACACGTCCTCCCGGAGCAACCGGAGTTTCCGGGCAGGGAACTGTGGTTACGCTGACTTTTCTCGCGAAAAGCAGCGGACAATCCACACTGGCCATCTCAAAGGGAGGGGCTCGCGATCCAAGCATGCAGCCAATCCCTGTAGCGGGAGCTGCCGCAGCGGTGACGATTCAATAGGGATTAACGTAGGCTAGGCAGTCGGGCTTGCTTCGCGCATTTAGCTGCAACTTGTTAAGTTGTAGCTTGGTGCGGAACCATGAACCGCTTGTGACGGCGCAATCATATGCAGTTCGCAATCGACAAAAATCTTGCGGGAGACCCTAGGCGCGCCGGGCAAATTTTTAGGCGGAGAGCACTGGGCTTTACGCTCATCGAGTTGATCGTTGCTACGGCGATTCTGGTCATCTTGACGAGCTTAGCCGTGCCGATGGCGAGGGTGACTATCAAGCGGACAAAAGAGCGCGAATTGCGGGCTGATTTGTGGGAGCTGCGAGACGCGATCGACCGGTATAAGGATGCGGCGGATCGCAGCGCCTTCCAGACGAAAGTGGGATCGGAAGGCTATCCCCCCGATTTGGACACGCTGGTAAATGGTGTCGATGTTGGTGGAAAGAAGTTAAAGTTTTTGCGGCGAATTCCCGTTGATCCAATGACAGGCAGCAAGGAATGGGGAATGCGTTCCATGCAGGACGATCCTGACTCGGACTCTTGGGATGGGAATAACATTTTCGACGTGCATACCAAATCAACAGATACAGCACTCGACGGAACCAAGTACAAGGACTGGTAAATGGAAAGTCTCTTCCATACTCGATCAAGAATCGCTTTGCAATTGAGAAAGAGTAAGGCGAGTCGCGGATTTACTCTGATCGAGATGTTGATCGTGATTAGCGTGATTATGATCTTGGTCGCAGTTGCGATTCCAGCGTATAGGACTTCGCTAGTGCGCGCGCGAGAGTCGGTATTGCGTCAGAATCTGTTCACGCTGCGCTCACTCATTTCGCAATACACCTTGGATAAGCAGAAGGCACCGCAAGGACTCGAAGACCTGATTCAGGGTGGGTATTTAAAGCAGCTTCCGAACGATCCGATTACAGGGAAAGCAGATTGGACGGCGGATCAAGAAGACCAAACCATCATGTCCCCGGATCAAACTGATGCCGGGGGTATAGACGACGTGCACAGCTCATCGACTGCAACTTCCAGCGACGGTAGTGCCTACAACACCTGGTAAGCGAACTGCTAAGGGTTTGTTTGCTGGTTGGCCATTCGCTAGATCTGGCCAGCTGCACACACGTTCAGGAATATCTAAGCCGACTTTACAGCCTTCAGGCGCGCGTTAAGGCGAGACTTGTAGCGCGAGGCGGTATTCTTGCGGATCACGCCCTTCTGGACCCCTTTGTCCAGGGCCGATACGGCTTCTCGATAGTTCTGCTCGGCCGACTTCTTGTCACCCTTTGTCAATCCCTCACGTAGATCACGCAGCGTGGAACGCAGGCGGGATGTATTCGCGCGGTTGCGGGCAGTACGCTTCGTGGTCTGACGTGCGCGCTTCAGCGCTGAAAAATGGTTTGCCATCTGAACTAGTTACCTTCGTTTCTATAAGTGAATGTTCCGGCGGGTACGGAATACGTTATTTTACGGGAGCAAGTCATTATTGGTCAAACTCTTATGCAGAATGCGTTGGATCGGCTCAAGGTTCTGATCGACTCTTCCACCCCGATTGTCGTGATGGAGACGGTGGAGGAGATGCGAGCTGTGCGCTTGGTTCGGGCTGCGTGTGCATCGCTGAATCTGGCGACATTCGAATGGAGTATCGCCAGTGGACTGGTTCGCTGTGGGACGGACAGCGAAGGCGCACTTGAATCCGGGCGAATGCTCGCGAATGTCTACGACAACATCGGCACTGGCCAGGACGCAATGGACATAGGGGCGAAGGCCATTTATAACAGCCGCGAACCCGCGCAGGTCCTGGGCAATCTTGAAGGCATTTCCGTCGATGCAAGTTTCATTCTGAAGGACTTTCACCGGCACATGGATGATCCGGTCGTGGTGCGAAGATTGCGAGATGTAGGGCAGAAATTCTCCAAAAATCGCCGCACGGTTATCATCACCGCGCCTTCCATCACGATGCCTCCCGAAATCGTCAGCTTGGTCGAATATCTTGAGTTGCCGATTCCTGACAAGCAGCGCCTGCGGCAGATCATCGATGAAATGACGGTGCGCGTAGCAAAAACGCGAACCATCAAGCGAAATTTGGACGCTAATGGTCTCGACGCAATGGCCAATAATTTGCGTGGGCTTACTGAAGAAGAAGCAGAACGAGCAGTCTCCCAGGCAATCGTGACTCGTTATGGGTTGACTCCCGAGATAGTCACGGACGTGTTGCAAGCGAAGAAAGATATGCTGCGGCGCTCGGAGATGCTGGACTTCGTGGAAGTTTCCGACACATTGGCGAGAGTTGGCGGACTAGAAAACTTAAAGGCATGGCTCGGCCAACGGCGCGGGACTTGGGAGGATGCGGCGCGAGCTTTTGGGCTGGAGCCTCCTCGCGGCGTGATTATTCTCGGGGTGCAGGGCTGTGGAAAGAGTATGTGTGCGCGGGCGATCGCCGGAGAATGGAAGCTGCCTCTGGTCAAATTTGACACTGCTGCAATCTACGACAAATTCATTGGCGAAACGGAAAAGCGGATTCAGAAGGTATTCCAAGTGGCGGAAGGCTTGGCGCCCTGTATCTTGTGGATCGACGAACTGGAGAAGGTATTCGCTGGAAGTGGACCGGATTCGGCGTCCGTTGACGCAGGCGTCTCGTCGCGGTTGCTGGCGTCGTTTCTGTCGTGGATGCAGGACCGAAAGGCTCCGGTGTTCGTCGCGGCTACCTGTAACAATGTTACGGCGCTTCCTCCCGAACTAATTCGGAAGGGAAGATTTGATGAGCTCTTCTTTGTGGATTTGCCCAGTCAGGCGGAACGGAAACAGATTTTCTCAATCCAGCTCGCGTCCAAAAAGAGAAATCCAGGTGATTTCGCTTTGGACCAAGTCGCCGCCGCGGCACTTGGGTACTCCGGGGCCGAAATCGAAGCGGCAGTCCAGACGGCATTGTATGCAGCATTTTCCGGCAAGCAGGAGCTGAGCACGCAGGCGTTGCTGAACGCGTTGACGATAACGGTGCCGTTGTCAATTACACGAGCAGAGGAAATTGAGGCGTTGCGAGAGTGGGCAGCAAAACGGGCGGTGCCGGCTTCCGGGGGAAGCGCAAAAGCGGAAACTGCATAGTCTGCCCTATGTGGGCGAATCGCCGGAGGCAGAAGCATCAACTTGTGATTTAGATCTAGGGATCACGGTTGCGCCAACGCTGGCTCTTCCACTAGCGATGCAGGGTCGTTCCCATCCAACTGTACGAAAAGGTGCCGGGCATGAAAAGGGCGAAGTGTCGCCCTGTGGCCCACACTGAACAACGTCGTCTGGGGGAGCCGCTCCCGCAGCAGACGGTACAGGCGCGCGTCCGTTGCCTCGTCTACAGCCGAGGTCGCTTCGTCGAGGAATAGCCAATCGGGCTTCTGCACGAGAGCGCGCGCAAAAGCAATGCGCTGCTGTTCACCTGGAGAGAGCTGAAGTGTCCAGTGGCTGCTCTCATTGAGCCTATTCGCTAGCTCTGGGAGTCCTACCTCATCGAGAGCCTCGCGTAGAGTATCGTCGTCCACGCCTCCAGGCGGCATTGGATAGCTCACCGCCTCGCGCAGTGTTCCTATCGGCAAATAAGGTTTCTGCGGCAGAAACAGAACGCGCGAATTGGCCGGTACACCGATCTCACCGTGCCCAAAGGGCCAGATTCCGGCGAAGGCTCGGAGGAGCGTGCTCTTACCCGCTCCCGACGGCCCGGACAAAAGAATACTCTCACCGCGCCTGAGGGAGAGGTTTACGTCTGCAATGAGCGGCGTACCGCTCGGGAGGTCGAGCTCTACTCCGTCCGCAGTCAGGCCGCGACCGTTCCCATCAGCGTGGCGGATGCCAGTTCCCGCAGCTGTTTGAATGCGCGCGAGCTCAAGGGCATCTTGGAATCCCGTGAGTCGTTCTACCACAGCGCGCCATGCAGCAATGTCCGTGTAAGAGGAAATGATGAAGCTCAGCGAATCCTGCACCTGGCCGAAGGCCGCGGCCGTCTGCATGAGGCCACCGAGAAGGATCTGTCCCCGGAAGTAGCGTGGCGCCACGACGATGAGAGGGAAAATTATCG
>JAOAPG010000034.1 GCA_025462785.1 Acidobacteriaceae bacterium | reverse complement strand
CCTCGGATGCAAATGTAAGGCTGAATTCGATCAGCGGTCCGCTACATGCCGAAAATCTGCATGGTGATGTCGTAATAGAGGGAAATACTGCAAATGTGGATGTTCGTGAGTATGCTAACGGACACGTTCATGTAAGAACTCTGAATGGCCCAGTTACTCTCACTGACATTCGCAACGGACATGTGGAGATCACGTCCCTGAACGGGGACGTGGTTCTAACATCAGTCAGCGGCCCATTCGTAAACGTGAACTCAAGCAGTGGCAAGATTCGTTATGACGGAGATTTCGGCGACAGTGGTGAATATTCGCTAACGAGTCATACAGGCGACATTGAGGCCATGGCGCCAGCTTATGCCTCAATCGACGTAACGGCGCGTTCGGTTCAGGGCCAGGTTGACAATGAGTTCCCGCTTCAACCAGAGCACACCTCTTTCCCACTAAGAGCGGGGAGTGCCTTCGCAGGTACGATCAATAAGGCCGCCTCCTCGGTTAAGTTGTTTTCTTTCAGTGGTAAAATCCACCTCAAGAAAAAAAATCAAAGCAGCAAAATAAGCTACTAGCGGCTGTGTGTAGTCGCTCGTGTTTAGCCAGATGAAAAGAACCACCACCGGTTCGTTTCCGGAAAAGAACTCGTCCGCAGGTAGCAGCATGTCTGCGACAACGGCAGTTTTTCTAGTCGGCTTCATGGGCGCTGGCAAGACTAGTGTAGGTAAGGTCTTGGGAGGCAAACTGGGCTGGTCGTTTGACGATCTGGATGATCTCATCCAGTCCCGCGAAAGACGCAGCATTGAAGCTATCTTCCGGGAATCCGGGGAACTCCAATTCCGCCGCGTGGAACATCAGGTATTGCGGCAACTCTTATCGCAGTTAGATGCCAACCCACGCGTTATAGCCTTGGGAGGTGGCGCGTTTGTGCAACCCGAAAATGCCAAGTTACTTCAGGAGGCAGGCTTCCCTTCAGTTTTCCTGGATGCTCCGGTAAACGAACTCTTCAAGCGTTGCCAGAGGCAGACGGTGGAACGTCCGTTGAGGCGCGATCCAGAGCAGTTTCGAAACTTGTACGAATCTCGGCGAACGGCATACCTGCAAGCAGCATTGCGAGTTAACACCAGCGACAAGGAAATAGAGGAAATCGCTATGGAGATAGCGACTAATCTTAAACTGGGGCCTTTTTCCGGCGGAACAGGAGTCACAAAGTGAAGTTCAATCGCGCTCTCATAATCGTGGCTTTCGCGGCGCTTTTCATCTCCAGCGTTCTGTATTGCGAAGGTAGTAGCAACGGGAACCAGATGGTGGACTCAGGTTCTTTCGGGGTTTTCATGCAGGGGCAACGCGTTGCAACGGAAAAGTTTTCTGTTGAACAGAACCCGAACGGGAGTGTCATTACCTCGGAGTTCAAATCCGATCAAGGAGGCCAGAAGGCCGAACAATCCTCCGAGTTGCAACTGACTGCCAATGGAGAGCTTCGACGCTACGAGTGGAAAGAAACCAGCCCCGGCAAAACCCAGGCCGTGGTAACACCCGGTCAAGATATGCTGACCGAGCGATTCACCAACAGTCCCCAGGACAAACCGCAGGAGAAACCATTCTATCTGCCCGCTTCGAGCAGCATCTTGGACGACTACTTCTTCGTCCAACGCGAAGTGCTGCTATGGCGTTACCTGGCAACCTCATGCCACCAGGAAGGTGGCGCGTTGAAATGTCCTCAGGGGCAGAAAACGCAGTTCGGAACCCTGAACCCACACGCGCGAAATTCGTCTCCCGTAGAAATAGCATTCAGTGCGGTTGAAAAACTGCAAATTCACGGGACGGAACGGGAATTAAGTAAGTTCACTTTGACCAGTGATAGCGGCGACTGGTCGATTTGGGTAGACGATCACTTCAAAGTCATGCGTATCTTGATTACGAGCGACTTGACGGAAGTTGTCCGGGATTAAATCGGCTGTTCTGGAAACGATCTAGAATGGAACATTAATGCCCCTTATCGACGTACGCACCGTTCGCGTTCTCATCACCATCTTTTTGTTTGCGATGGTGCTGGGTTTTTTTTACATCGCTTATCACACTCTAGTCGCCTTTCTGTTTGCGGTCTTCTTTGCTTACCTTGTCGCTCCAGCCGTCTCCTGGTTAGAGAAGTGGACCCATAGCCGCGGAATCGCAATCGGCATAATTTACTTGTTGCTGATTGGGCTTTTGGTCACATTTTTCTTTTTCGTCGGGCCGCAAATCGGCCACGAAGCCCAGCGTTTAAGTGGAGCGCTGCCTGCGTTATTGGAGCGCGTCGGCTCAGGACAGATCGCAGAGCAGATAGGTGCACAGCGCGGTTGGAGCCATACTACGCGCGATCAGTTGGGGGCTTTGCTGGCGGGTCATCGCGGAGAACTGCTGGGCATCGCGCAAGGTGTCGGACTGCGATTGGCCGCCGTCGCCAAAGAATCATGGCTCCTGATCGTCGTACCAATTCTGGCCGCGTTTTTTCTAAAGGACGGGCGAGCCTTTAACGACACACTGCTCTCGTTCGTACATACCAAACCTCAGCGCGAGTTCTTGCAAGGCGTATTGGATGACCTGAACCAGATGTTGGCGCACTTCATCCGCGCACAGCTTACACTGGCCGCTCTGTCACTCATCGTGTACACCGCGTTCATGGGATTCGCGCGCGTGCCTTATGCACTCGTATTAGGCACGGCAGGTGGCATTATGGAATTCATCCCGGTGGTAGGACCGCTGGTTGCCGCGGTGGTCATTCTGGGAGTCTCCCTGCTCCTGAGCTACCCCCATTGGCTTGTTCTTGTGGTATTCCTCGGCGCATGGCGGATCGCGCAGGACTACGCGATTTCACCGCGGATTATGGGCAGAAGCATGGAACTGCACCCACTCGCGGCCTTGTTTGGCGTACTCGCGGGGGGAGAAATTGCCGGCGTCCTCGGAATTTACCTTTCGATTCCAGTAATGGCGAGTCTGCGAATCGTGTGGCGGCGATGGCGATTGTATGCCGAAAAGAAACGCTTTGGCCCGTTGAACGAATACGCGTTCGGCGCTGATATCGGAACTAGCAGATGAACCACCTCTCCAAGCGGTAGTGCTAAATACTGTGTTGTAGAATCGCAGCAACACTTCATGCAAATGTTCATTGTTCTAGCTGCGAGGTCGCGCTTATCCAAAGCCGCCTGTACCCCATTGTCTTCAAGATCTGAGGGTTCACAAAGCGGGGCCGCCCTTCGATGATCGTCATGAAGTTTGGCGGAACTTCGGTCGGCGACACCCGGGCGATTGAACGGGTTGCTGGCATCGTAACCGAACGCCTGACACAAAAGCCGGTGGTCGTGGTAAGCGCCATGGCGAAAGTTACCGACCAACTGCTAACCATGGCAAAGGCCGCTGGCTCAGGTGATCGCAAAACTGCATTGAAGCTTTCGCGCGAACTTCGTGAGCGCCACTACAATACGGCGGGAGAACTGTTGGGTACTGCACTCTTCACCGAGTTTCATAGCGATTTAGGGGACGATTTTGAGTCTCTCGATGAGCTCCTGCGAGGCATCTCTGCGGTTGGAGAACTAACTCCTAGGACCACTGATCACGTGGCTGCCTATGGCGAGATGCTTTCGAGCAAACTGGTAGCGGCAGCCCTTTCTGCTCACGGCCTTTTGTCGACAATGGTTGACTCGCGCAAGTGTATTGTCACTGATAACGCACACACTCGGGCCACGCCTCTATTCGATGAGACCAATGACAGACTGCGCGCGCACGTGCTTCCCCTGCTGAACTCAGGCCGGGTTCCACTAATGGGCGGATTCATTGGAGCAACCAAGGCCGGGATAACGACAACAATCGGGCGTGGAGGGTCAGACTTTTCCGCGGCAATCGTAGGTGCGGGGCTGGATGCGGAGAAGATCGAAATTTGGACTGATGTCGATGGAATGATGACTACCGATCCAAATATCTGTCCAGACGCACGCCGGATCAAAGTCATCAGCTTTGATGAAGCCGCCGAGCTCGCTTATTTTGGGGCTAAAGTGCTGCATCCAGCGACGGTGCTGCCCGCGATTCAGAAGAACATTCCCGTGTATATTTTGAATTCGCGAAACCCAAGTTGCGAGGGGACTCGGATCGCGGCCAGAGCGCCCGCTTGCCGGAATTTTTTCAAGGCGATTGCTGCAAAGAGGCGGATCACGATTGTAGACGTGGCGGCGCCTAGAATGTTATTAGCTCACGGCTTCTTGAAATCGATATTCGATGCATTCGATCGACATCGCATTCCGGTTGATGTAGTTTCAACGTCTGAAGTCAGTGTGTCCTTAACCGTTGATTCAAATGAGTCGATCCCTGCCCTGGCCGCCGATTTGGCCAAACTTGCCGACGTAAAATATGAGGGAAGAAAGGCGATCGTGTGCCTGGTTGGGGAAAATTTGCGCGAGGTGCCCGGAATCGCAGGCCGCGTCTTTGGCGAGCTTTCAGATCTTAAAATCCGTATGATCTCGCAAGGAGCATCGGAGATTAACCTGACATTTGTGATCGAAGAGGATGCGGTCCCGTGGGTGATCCAACGTTTGCACAGAGTTTTTTTTTCGGAGTTGGACCCCGCGGTATTCGCATAAAAACGAGCCGAACTTATGAACATCCTTTTTCTGGGCGGAGGCAAGACCGGCTCGATTGCGGCAGAAATCGCCCGTGAGCGCGGACACTCCGTCGAAGCGCTTCGCAGCGCCGAAAATCAGAATGCTTCTGCCCTGACCTTTGAGAGGCTCCGCAAATCCGACTTGATCATCGATTTCACTACTCCGGACGCTGTTCTGCATAACATCGAAGCATGTATCGCAGCGAAGAAGAACATAGTAGTCGGCACGACTGGCTGGTATGAGGAGTTACCGAAGGTCCGGCAACTGGTCGAGCAGGGCGGAACTGGATTTCTCTTCGGCGCAAATTTTTCTGTCGGCGTGAACCTGCTCTACGAAATTGCCCAAACTGCATCGACGGCACTGCGGCATCACTATTTTGGCCAAATTTTTGAGCGTCACCATGTCAACAAGAAGGACGCGCCATCGGGAACCGCGATAGCCTTGCAGAACGGGATTAGACAGTCGTCCGAAGTGGAGCTCGAGATAACCTCGTTTCGCGAGGGGGATGTTGTCGGAATGCACGAACTCGTGCTCGATTCTCCGAACGACACAATCTATGTCTGCCATGACGCTAAGTCCAGGCGTGGCTTTGGGGAAGGCGCAGTGCGCGGTGCAGAGTGGTTAGCGGATAAGAAGGGATTTTTCGACTTCAGAGATGTCTGGCGTCGGCTGGAGTAATACTCTGCGCCGTTTTGCACTCTCGCCGGTTCGCGATATCTTAATGGTATGCAACTTCGTGGATGCGGCACTGCACTCGTAACTCCCTTCCATCAAGACGGCTCGATTGACGAAAGCGCTCTATGCGCTCTTGTGGCTTGGCAGGTCGAATCTGGTATCGATTTCCTGGTCCCCTGCGGGACTACCGGTGAGACGCCTACGCTTACTCATGACGAGTGGCTGCGCGTCATCGACATTACTATCGAAGTTGTTGGTGGACGTGTACCAATCGTTGCCGGGGCGACTTCCAATTCCACGCAGGATGCCATTGCAAAAGCCAAACAAGTAGCTGCACGTCCTGGAGTCGACGCAATATTGACAGCTTCTCCCTACTACAACAAGCCTACGCAAGAAGGACAGTACCAGCATTTCAAGGCGATTGCCGAAGCGGTTGAGAAGCCGATTATTCTCTACAACGTTCCTGGACGAACCGGTGCGAATCTCGAACCTGCAACACTCGCGCGCTTGGCGGAAATTCCGAATGTCGCTGGAGTGAAAGAAGCTAGCGGTAACATGACGCAGATTGCGGAAGTCTGCAATGTCGTGCCCGACGGCTTTATCGTTCTATCCGGAGATGATGCGGTCACATTGCCTCTAATTTCACTAGGCGGAGTCGGCGTTATCTCCGTCGCATCGAATGAGATTCCGCATGAGATGGCCGAAATGACGCGGGCCGCCCTCGATAACAATTGGGACCAAGCACGCACGCTTCACCGCAAATACCTGCCACTCATGCAAGCAAACTTTATCGAATCGAGCCCGTTGCCAGTGAAAGCGGTGCTCGCGATGATGGGGAAAATTGAAGAAGTTTATCGTCTGCCCCTTCTCCCCATGCGCCGCGATACACGATCGAAGCTGCAGAAAGTCGCGATGGAAGTAGGGCTGATTCCTAAGCCTGCATCAGCCTCGGTGTCCAATGATTTTTATGTCTACGAGAGTTGGGTCGCTGGCCCGCACAAGAGCGTTCTCCACCGTTCGTCTTGTGGACAATGTAACCATGGCAAGGGGCGTCCTCCCGGATTCACCGCAGACCACTCCCGTTGGCATGGTCCTTACTCGACGATAGTCGAAGCAAGGGATATCTCACACAATATGCCCGGGGTTCTGATCCGTAGCGAATGTAAGTGCGTCTGAAAGCGGATGAAAACTTTTGCCTAAGTCGATCCCGTATACTTCTCCAACATGCAATCCTTAAGATCTCAAATTGAACGGCTCGCCTCCCTTGGCGAGGTCGAGCGGAATCCTGATGCGCGGCAGATCTTCATGGATTTTCGCGATGAACTCACACAAGGCAAGATTCGTGCCTCAGAAAAGATCAACGGGGAATGGGTCGTAAACGTCTGGGTCAAGCAGGGCATCCTGCTGGGCTTCCGTCTCGGCGAGCTTAGCGAGATGGCACAGGACGCCAGCCTTTCCTTCGTTGATAAAGACACATTCCCTGCCCGCCGTTTTACGGTACGCGACCGAGTGCGCGTCGTCCCGGGAGGATCTTCGGTAAGACTGGGGGCCTACGTCGCACCCACGGTGATTTGTATGCCGCCGATGTTTATCAATGTTGGCGCATACGTGGATGAAGGAACGATGGTCGATTCTCATGCTCTGGTCGGCTCCTGCGCCCAGATCGGCAAGCGAGTGCACCTGAGCGCTGCGGCGCAGATCGGAGGCGTACTTGAGCCAATCAATGCCGCACCTGTCGTCATTGAGGATGACGTGTTGGTGGGAGGAAACTGCGGCGTGTATGAAGGCACGCTGGTGAGGACGCGGGCTGTCTTGGGAGCGGGAACTATTTTGACCCGGTCGACGCCGCTTTATGATCTTGTACGAGAAGAAATTTATCGCGCAACCGATGACAAGCCACTGGAGGTTCCAGAAAACGCAGTAGTGGTGCCGGGTTCGCGTGCAATCAACAAAGGGAAAGCGGCAGATTGGAATTTGTCTCTCTATACGCCAGTGATCGTGAAGTATAGGGACGAAAAGACGGATCGGGGGATTGAGCTGGAAGAGTGGTTGCGGTGAGCTGGAATGATAAGGCTACAGGTCACCGATGCTGACTTCTAGTTTTCCTGCCGCCGAACTCCTCACTTGAATTTGCGCCAGGCCGCGAACCACTGAGTCGGCCTCCGCTAGTTTTGATGCTACGAACGTGCTGGTCAGCCCGATCGCTTTCATACCTCCGGCGTGCGCGGCTCGAATACCCACCGGCGCATCCTCGATCACCAAGCAATCTTCCGGTTTCATGCCCAGAAGTGAGGCTCCCTTCAGATAAGGTTCGGGATCCGGCTTGCCCTTGACTACATCGTCTGCTGAAATGAGCACGTTGGGTGCGGGAAGGCTTGCATGCTGCAAACGCTTAGTCGCGAGATGGCGAGTGCCTGACGTGACTACGCACCAGGACTTCGGCGGTATTGATCGGAGCAGAGCCGCGGCTCCAGGCATGACTGCCACTCCGTCGATGTCGTCCGCTTCCCGGCTTTCAACTCTTCTTACTTCAGCTTCCGCGTCCAGATGGGGCGCGAAGATTCGCAGAACTTCGATCGTGCGGACGCCATGCGCGACCCGCAAAACTTCGTCGGGATCAACATGGCGTTCCTCCGCCCATAATCGCCATTGGCGTGATACCGACTTTGTGGAGTCAACGAGTACTCCGTCCAGATCAAATAGGATGGCTGAGCAACGATAGATGGTCATGTTTAAGGAATGAGCTTGAGCTTACGGGGAGCAGCAACCAGAGCGCAAGCCGTGCGCTCATTTGGATAGTTATGAAAAAGTGGCGTCGATAGAGATTGGGATTGTTTGTGACGCAGAATTCATGCGGTTGCGTGCTTCGATATGTCGCTGTCGAAAATGGGAACTGGCTCGCTCACCCCAGGCACGAACGAAATAATAATTCAACCCAGCGCCGATCACGGAACTCGCCACGGGAATCAGCCGTCCAGCCCATTTCTCAACCATCTCTTGACTTGTCTTCACTGCAATTCTTTGAATCACGCGCGGCACGAATCGTTTCACGAACTGCTTCTCGAGGAGGTCGCGGCTTATGTCTACTCCCGCAGCACTTGCGGCGGCGATCCACAATTCGGCCGTCTCTTCTTCGGTGTTGTATTCGAAGCCATAAAGCAGACTCAGCTTCTGAATTGTGCGCATCGTCAGACCCGCGAGAATACTTAGGTCCGGCACAATCGTCATCAATCCGCCCAGTCCGAAGCCTGCTCCCTCCACCATCGCAACTTTTGCTCCGCTGCGGATTACCTCTTGAGCCACATCATCAAGTACGCGCATTTCAACCGAATAGAGACCGTTGAACGTCGTGATGGGCAGACCGTGCGCGACGCGCAATTGCAAAAGAAATTTCGAAGGATCTACCTTTACGGTTTCATAGGCATGCTGAAAGCCACTCCGCAAAGCGCTTTCAACCCGGCGTCTAAGCCACGATTTGCGGATGTCCTCTACCATGGTCAGTTTAGATGCCATTTTAAATCATTCAGGTAAACTGCTTTCCCAACATTAACTTACATCGGCCCATGAAGAGCAAAAGCATGCATTCGAACGGCTGCACTGAGTCCGTACGGCAATCTATTCACTATTCACCGTGTGCTACGATCAATGAACAAATAATGCCAACTGGAAAATTGCAAGTTGTACCGCTAGGCGGTCTGGGCGAGTTCGGGATGAACTGCATGGCCGTTCGTTGGGGCGACGACATCATTGTCATCGATGCTGGGCTCATGTTCCCCGAAGCAGAGCTCCTCGGCGTAGACATTGTTGTTCCCGATATTTCATACCTCACGGAAAATCGCGAACGCGTAAAAGGCATCGTTCTTACCCATGGGCACGAAGATCACATCGGAGCATTACCTTTTATCCTGTCCGAGCTGAACGTTCCTGTCTGGGGCACCGAATTCACACTGGCCTATGTGGAAGATAAGCTCGAGGAACACGGACTTCTCGATGATGCCGAACTGAACGAGATCACTCCGGGCGAGCGCTTCAAAATTGGCCCTTTCACGATCAATCCTATTCAGGTTACGCATAGCCTGGTGAATTGCGTGGCTTTGGCCATCCATACGCCTTTGGGCGTGCTCATTCATACGGGTGATTTCAAGGTTGATCCCACTCCCACCGACAATCGGCTTTTTGATCTGCACGCCTTTGCCGAGTACGGCAAAGAGGGAGTGCTCGCGCTTTTTCAGGACTCAACCAATGTCGAGCGAAAAGGGTATACGCCCAGTGAGCGGGCGGTGCGTCGCAAGTTCGAGGAAGTTTTCGCCCACACGCAACGACGCTTGTTTATCTCCTGTTTTTCTTCGTCGATCCACCGAATCAAGCTTGCTGTCGAGATGGCATGGGAGCACGGACGCAAAGTAGCGTTTGTCGGCCGATCGATGAATAATTCCGCCGAGATTGCCGAGGACCTGGGCTATATAGAAATTCCCGAGGGACTTCTGATCCATCCCGGCGAGCTGAAGAACTTCGCACCCGAGAAAGTCTGCATCCTGATTAGCGGAACCCAAGGCGAGCCAATGTCGGCTCTTTCACGCGCTGCCGTGGACAATCACAAGCACGCGAAGATCGAAAAGGGCGACACGGTCATGCTCTCGTCGCGCATCATCCCAGGGAACGAAAAAGGAATCTACCGCATGGTAGACCACCTTTTCCGGCGGCAAGCGCATGTCGTCTATGACGATGGATCCTCGCCGCCGATTCACGTCAGCGGACATGCCAGCCAGGAAGAGCTGCGCCTGATCATTAACTTGGTCAAACCCAGATACTTCATCCCGGTGCATGGGGAATATCGGCAGCTGAAGTTGCATGCTGAACTTGCGGGAGCAATGCACGGCTCCGTTGGGAATGTAATGCTGATCGAGAGTGGCGACGTTCTCGAGTTTGACGAACTAGGCGCCCGTAAGGCCGGGCGAATTAACGTGGGCCGGATATGCATCGATTCGGGTTCGCGAACCGATGTGGTCGAGGATTTGATCATCAAAGACCGTCGGCATCTAAGTGAAGACGGGATCGTGCTGCCGATCATAGCCATAAACAAGCTGACCGGGCGCGTGGAGTCTGCGCCAGAAATCGTGACTCGTGGCTTTAATCCCGGCGATGACGGTTTGATGGAAGGCGCCCGTCAAGTTGTTATGCATACGCTGGAACAGTCGAGCGACGAAGAAAAAACCGATTACGGTGTGATCAAAGAAAAAATCCGAACGGATTTGAAACGGTATATCTCGAAGCAGACGCAGAAGAGGCCGCTGATCATGCCTGTGATACTGGAGATTTGATTTTTCGGCGGATTATTCCTGCACCTCGCAACACCCCGCCCAAGCAAAGCTTGGACGGGCCACCCTAGAGAATGTAGATAGCCTAAGCCAACGGATTCGTCCAGCGCAGGCCCGGAAAGCGCGCAAAGTCGCGGTCTGTGGTGTGGAGCATGCCGCCGTATTCAATTGTCAGTGCCGCCAGTTGTGCGTCCGTGACTAGCGGTCCTTGAGCTTGTCCTTCCACAATCATCTGACGAAAGAGCACCCAATGATCGTCACCGGGCGCGAGCAACCGCACATTTGGCTGCTCCAACCAGCTCTCCACAACTTGCACCGCTTCCTGAAGGCTGAACCGCTCCCCTGGCAGCCTAGGATTTGTCATGATTCGCAGAAATGCGGCCGCCGTTTGCCACGGTAATCCTACCGCTGCGGTTCCGGAAAATATCTGCTCAATCCAAGAGCGGGCCTTCGCATGGTGAGCGGAGGTACTGTCATAGGCATATAGGAGAATGTTCGCATCGAGAACAATCACCTGTGAGCCGGACCTTCCATCGCTTCCACTAGCTGCTCAACGTTGTCGTAAGTAAGTCCGGAAGGCGGCCCTAGCTTCCGAGGAGCGACAACAAACGGTTTGTGCGAGGGCCGCTTCGATGCCATCAACCCGAGACGAAGAAAGTGGTTGACCACCTCCTTGAAAGAGGAGCCAGATCGCCGGCTCTCCTTGTCGAGAAGTCGGGCAACGTCGTCGTCAAGAGAAAGAGTGGTACGCACATCATGATGCTACATTAAAGGCACCATGATGTCAAAGCGAGAACTTGGGACCGGAAACCGGCAAATTTATGGTTAACTGTGAGTAGGTATATATCTCGGATTTCGACAGAGTCTAACGAGGCTTCGAGTGTGTTTGCCGATCGGCCTCGTACCTATCAGGCTCGAATTGTGAGAATTTGGCGTGCTCGACTGCTTTTGGACACCGTGAGTGGACAGTTACTCTCGCGCTTGAACAATGGCAGGCGTTCGAAGATCCCGAGTTGGGTCCACTAAAAAAATACTTTCGGATAACCAAATCCATCTTATTAACGATTGACGATGCGAATTCGTCGACCAAGATTATTGACCTTCTATCCCCACAAAAACATAGTGAGCTACTCCCAGCAGCTTGCCAAGCTGGTGAACCGGGTGATACGCGTCTTTCGCAGCTTTGGCCTTGTGACCTCACTTGCTGAGATGCACAGCACAGAGCTTGGTGACGTAGATCGCTTGTTGCTAAGTTGGCAAGTCGAGCATGATGTCGCGGAAACTGGTGGTTGGAGAGCAATCGTAAAATCGGACGCCCAAACAGAAAGTTCGGCGACCAAGGGAGCGGATGTTTCTTTGCCCAGCAACTTCCTTGAAAGCGGGAGATGGCCTGAAATAGAAGAGGCATTGCAGGGCAACCGTGAGCCGCCCCCAGAAAGAGAATTCGGTGCAAACTGCATTCAACATCTCTCTGCGTACAACTATCGGGCCGCAGAACTCGAGTCCATAATTGGCCTGGAGATTGTTTTGGCGGACTATCTTCGGGAAGTTTTGCCGAGCAAAGGACTCACAAAAGAAGAAGTAGAGAGTGCTCTCGGAACCGCAATAACGCTCAATTTTAGGCTAAGTGTGCTCTTGAGACTTGTATTTTTCGACAGTGATTTGAAGAATGCAAATCTTCAAGAAGTGCTGAAGGTGGTCAACTGGGTAATCACATAGTTCATCGCCGCGGTAATCTTTCCCAAGGACTACCTGAGGGCGATATCAAAACAGCTGTAAAGGCAGTACTCTCCTTAATCCAAGTCCTGGCGCTTCGTCGCGACGAACTGAGGGCTTCGCCGGCACTACCGTAAGTTAGCGGATGATATTGCAAGGAGGTTTGGAGTACCCGGGCCGACATTTTGGTACGGGCTCCATCACTACCGCGTTGCGTTTTTCACGGTCGCAGCGCTTCCTCCCCAACGTGAGTTAGAGGAGATAGTCCTACATATAGGCACGACGCTAGGCGAGATGGATAATTTTTTCCGCGCCGAGCAACACTTGAGTGTCATCTTCCGTGGGCTGTTTGGCCACATACTCGCAAAGTGGTGTGACGGGCAATGGTCGGATGCAACAGTCCGGGCAAAAATCTAACGTAGTTCCCCCGCACTTGCAAAAAACACGAGGACAAGGCACTCTCGATTATAGAGAAGCTCCGGGCGGAAGCCTGAATCGCTCTACCAATC
The DNA here is from genome assembly GCA_025462785.1 of Acidobacteriaceae bacterium. Lineage (GTDB taxonomy): Bacteria > Acidobacteriota > Terriglobia > Terriglobales > Acidobacteriaceae > JAOAPG01. The sequence continues at coordinate 3,849 of JAOAPG010000034.1, read as the reverse complement.
AATCGGGAGAATCACAAATCATTACACTCGACGACATCCGAGAAGCACAGGCTCGTTTGCGCGACATCACCGTGCGCACCGGATTGATCCGCTGCCATGTTCATGAACTCGATTCAGCGACTGACTCCCGGCAGCTTTATTTGAAGCCAGAAAACCTTCAGCCCATTGGAGCCTTCAAACTACGTGGGGCTTACAACAAAATTGCTTCGTTGAGTCCCGAAGAACGAAATCGCGGCGTGATCACATACTCCAGCGGCAATCATGCGCAGGGGGTTGCCTATGCAGCGAGAGCTTTGGGGGCAAAAGCTGTCATCGTGATGCCAAATAATGCCCCTGCAATCAAGCGTGACGCGACAGCTGCATTGGGTGCGGAAATAGTCTTAGTGGGACCGGGGAGTTTGGAACGACAACTCAAAGCGGAAGAATTGGCTGCGCAGCACGGCTATGTCATTGTTCCTCCTTACAACGATGAAAAGATTATTGCAGGACAAGGCACTATAGGTCTGGAAATCCTCGAAGATTTGCCTGACGTAGAAACGGTGCTAGTCCCAGTAGGCGGAGGGGGGCTAAGCAGCGGCGTGGCGACGGCCATCAAGCTAAGCAGGCCGAATATAAAGGTAATCGGCGTAGAGCCGGAACTTGCGGCCGATGCACAAGCGAGTTTGCGCACAGGAAAAATTGCCCAATTCCCTGCCGAACAAGTTTCTCGAACCATCGCTGATGGGCTTCGCACGCAGAGTATCGGGCCGATCAACTTTGAGCACATCCGACAATTCGTCGATGACATCGTGACTGTTACCGAAGACGAAATTCTTAAGACGATGCGGCGATTGGCGACTAATCCAAAGACAGTTGCCGAACCTAGCGGAGCGGTTGCCACTGCGGCATTTCTGTTTCATGCGGATAAATTACCGAACACAAGAATAAATGTCGCTGTGATCAGCGGGGGAAATATCGATCCGCAAATACTTGCCCAGCTTCAACAAAAAACTACATGAAGGGGCTCCTTCTTAAATTCGCCGCATTAGTGTTGCTGCTGAACTGCGCGGGGTTCTCTGAGGTGCTGCGAGCTACGCCTGTTCAAGACGCCGCGATCCAAGTCTCCCCGGATGTCAATTCCGTAAAGCTCGCTGAGGTCGCACGCGGTCGTGAACTCGTCATCCTGGAAACGAGTGGAAACTGGCTCAACGTGGAAGCGACACTGACAGAGGAGAAGGTGGTTACAGGCTGGGTACAGGATAAAGCGGTCATACGAACAACGACTCCGAATGGCGACAAGATCCTTTTCGGTGAAGCCGTGGATTCTGAGGATCAAGCCAGCCACAGTCATGGACGCAATGGGGCAGCCCAAGATGCGATGCGCCTGTATTATCGAACTGCGGAATACTTTCCTACTTCGCCGCTCGCTGGCGAGGCCATGTATCGGTCGGCCGACATTCGTTGGCAAATAGAGAAGGCGGACGTCATGTCCCGTCCGTCAGCAAAGGAGCAGGAAGCCTATTTGCGCGAGGGAATGGAAGAGAAGTACATGAAAGAGGTCATGAAGAAGTTCCCGGGTACGAAGTGGGCCGACTTGGCGGCCTTCCACCTGATCGACAACAAAGTCTGCGGAGATTGGCAGGCGCAGCCCAAGTGTCCTGATAAAGAGGCCGATATTTACGAAAAGTATGCCAACGATCACCCGCAATCCCCGGCCCTAGCCGAAGCATTGTTCGATGCAGCGTATCGGCGCTCAGCGCTGATTGAAATTTACAAGAGTGACGACCAGACAAAGAAATCCACGGAGTCGAGGGCGAAAGCAGTCGCTCTCGCACAGAAGGTCGTCGCGCAATTCCCACAAACCGACTGGGGTGCTCGGGCACAACGCCTGTTGTTTCTGATGCAGCAGGAAATCCCCACTTACGGAAACGCCCCGCAATAATCGAGAATTGTCATCCGCGAGAACCAAGCCTATTAGCCGCAGCTGCATTCATTTCTGAGATACTCTCTGCACCCCTCTGGAGGAAGCTTGAACGACTATTTGCTGTCTGTGATTTTGGGCGTTATTGAAGGGCTCACGGAGTTTTTACCGGTTAGTTCCACGGCGCATCTGCGCATTTCAGAAGCCCTGCTTCACATCAGCCTTTCGGATGGCTACTGGAAGATGTATACGATTGTCATCCAACTCGGCGCAATTTTATGTCTGCCTATTTATTTTCGTGGCCGGATTGCCAAGTTTATATCGACATTTCCTAAGGGTGAGCGCGGCGACCGCACCGTTTTAACGCATCCCCTCGGCCTCACGATGGTGGCATTTGTTGTGACCGCGATTCCCGCGTTCCTACTGACCAAAGTGATTGGAAAGCATCTCGAGAGCCTTCAGATCATAGGCACTTCCCTGCTGGTGGGCGGTGTCGTGATGTGGATTATTGATGCCATGAATTCACGTGCTGAAGCTGCCGGACCAAATGCCTCAGGAAGTCGCATCCATACCTGGAAGACGGAAGATATGAGCCTGGGACAATCGATCTGGATCGGCGCCTGCCAAATTCTTTCGGCATTGTTTCCCGGAACATCGCGATCCATGTCAACCATCGCCGGGGGACAAGTCGCCGGAATGTCGCGTGCCTCGGCACTTGAGTTTTCGTTTTTCCTCTCCATACCAACCATGGTGGTGGCTACTTGCTACGATCTACTCAAGTCGCTGCGAGGAAAGGGCACGAATCCAATTGGGGTTGCACAAATCGATCAACACGGCTGGATCGTTCTTGCAATTGGATTCGTCGTCTCATTTATAGTCGCTTATGGGGCCGTCGCGTGGTTTATGGCATGGGTTCGTAAGCGCGGATTCGCTCCTTTCGCAATCTACCGCATTATTCTGGGTATGCTTGTTCTTGCGTTCGCCGCGAAGCTGGCCGCATAGGTAGTGTTTGTCACTCTGGATACTCGCACTGGAATCCAGCGTTGTAGGGTCGTGCGGTTCTTGGCATAATCAAAAGGCTCTGGCACCGATCGCGCCTGCAGGAAAGAGCCTTCCCTGCATCGCGAAACAAGCTCAATGAAGTTTTTCTCGAAAATTTTCGCACCCACAAGTAATCGCCGGCTCAACGAGCTGGTCGGATTTTTGCTCTGTGTTTCCGGGCTGCTTCTTTTTCTCGCATTGGCTTCGTATTCTCCGCTTGACCCTTCTTTTAACAGCGCTTCGGTACTGACCGGATCTCACGCAGCCCGTAATTGGATAGGCGTGGTAGGAGCCGTGATTTCCGATATCGTGTTGCAGGTATTTGGCATCGGGGCCTTCCTGCTACCAGTGTTTCCGGCGATGCTCGGCTTGCGCTGGTTTCGATCGCGCAAAGTTGCCTCTCCTGTAGCTAAATCTCTAGGAGCTCTCTGGCTGGTGATGTTCGTTCCGGCGATGCTGGCGCTTTTGCCCGGACATACTCGTTGGATCGAGACGATTCCAATTGAAGGATTGTTGGGAAGAATAGTCGGCGACTTTCTCATTCATTACTTTAATTTGGCTGGAGCTTACATCGTTTGCACCAGCGTCCTCGCCGTCGCGCTTTATCTTTCGACCGCATTTTCGTTTTCGTCCTTGCGCCTGTGGGCCCCCACTCGATTCGCCTTCGTCGTGGCCCTTTGGGAACGTTATCAGGATTGGCAAGCAGAGCGGGAGAAGCGGCGGATGCAGAAGGATTTGGAAAAGCGTCGAGCTTCCCCGAAGCCGGTAATCGCGACGAAGATGGTGGCCGGGAAGGCCGCACCGGCGACCGTATCACCGCGTCCCTTGGAACCAGTGCGAACGGGCATTGACCGCACCTTCGCCGAGGAAGAGCTCGAATCAGCTCCATCCGCTGCGCTGGTTGCCTC
>JAOAPG010000017.1 GCA_025462785.1 Acidobacteriaceae bacterium | reverse complement strand
TGTATGGTTCAACTTATGATTGGGGAAACATAGATGGGGCTAAGTTCGATGATGGTCAATTAACGAGTATGAAGAAGACTTGCCAGCAGCATTGCTTCTCTACTCTTAACCATAACCTGGCGTACTGCTATAACGATGCCCGTGTAGTAAAGTTCGTGTGGACGAACCTGGTAAAGAACCGGATGCAAGGCGGCGCAAGAAGCTTCCAAGACTAGCGCATCTTTCAATAAGGGTCGCTCGCGGAGCGGCCCTTTGTTACCTGCACAATATTCGGTTCCGAGGGCTAAGCGCATTGCGCGCTAAAGGTGGAGCTCTTATGCCACTCTGTCACTCGGCGGATTAGCCGAGTCGATATTGACCAGGCGCGCCGATGGAGGCTTCCAGCGTGCATGTGGGCGGTAGCCTCTTCGGAGCCGTCCCACGAATGAACCCACCGCAATTGAAGTCCTCGCAATGTTTTCCATCTTTATCAAACCACCCAGGCGGATGTCTTTAAGCCAATGCAGACCGCTGCTGATTGCGCAGCCACATTGAGCGCAATCAGGCTTTCCGCCGAAGATGCACGGCTCGACACGAGTTACAAGATCAGCCGAATAGTTTGTCGACATTCTGGCGAACGTGCACCGATCCGGTTCAGAGGGGGGAACCCGAATGGCGTCTGAAATACCCTGATTGGCCAGAAGCTTCGGATATCGTGCCCGCAACGGGGGCAGTTCTGCGGCTAGCAATTCGCGCTGAGCCGGACTCAGGATCTCAGGGGCGCGTTCGTCCACTTGCGGAGTGTATAGACTGATCCAAATGCGTACTACCTCGGGGCGGGAGTTCCAGAAGGAAATATATTCTTCAATGTATCCGGGGCGCTCAAGCATCGGACGGGTGATCGTGCCATGGATATTTACCTGAGATCCGGCAATATTCTTGAGAATGCGGTCGTAAGTGGCTGGCTTTCGCCGCACATCATGATGTTCGGGGAGACCGTCCACAGAAACTGTCACTCGCACTCTTGGAATTTCCATCCATTCCAAAGGAATCGGAATCACGGCACTGGTTACCACCATTGTATGAATATTCATGCCGCTCAATATCGGCAGCACACGACTCAGTTCGCGATGCCGAACCAGTGGCTCGCCTCCAACAAGAGAGACATGCAGAGGACGATGCTGCTGAACCAGATGCACAATGCCATCCACCAACTCACTGCCTCTGTAGTCGCTCAGGCTTCGCAAATTGACTGAGCCCCCTAAGTGCATATCGCCGTAGGCGTAGCAACCAGGGCAACTGAGCGGGCACTCACGCGTAACCTCGATCGACATGATGGGAGCGCTGCCGGTAAGAATCGATTTCCAAGCCGACGCGATTTCTAGAATTTTTAGCCCCGGTTTGTTTTGAATGTGGCTCATAAGCTCCCTTCCTTTTGATGCGCTTCCCCGCCGCGTTCGAAGGAAGAGTCACTCACACCGATATAGTTATTGTTTGTTACAGAACAGACTCCGCCGTAATGCTTCACCAGCTCAATGGCGATCTTTTCTCTTTTTCGCGACGGGTCGACACGAATCATCACCAGCACAGCTCCGTCCTCAAAACAGTCACTGCAAAAAGCAGCAACCTCGCTGGGCAGGCCAATGGCTAGCCAGAATTCACGGGTGACTGGTGCATTGCCCTCCAATACTCCCAATGCATCGATGTCATCGTCCGCAAAACCCTTTTGTAACAGCTCTGCAATTGCGCTTGCAGCGTTAAATGGTTCGCAGAAAATGCCGATTACTAGCTCCGGCGAGCTACTGCCTCTCTCTCCAAACATGTCCCTACCCCAGTTGAATTGCTTTGCGTCTGGGAGAAAGTGCGGCCTCAGCAAATAAGAACGCAGTTAGAGGATTGGAAGTCCCTGATCCTCCACAATTGTGACATTGCGTTGGATGGGTGTGCGGCAGGAGGAAGCTGCAAAATCAAGAAAGGCAAAATCGCGGCAACTGGTAGAAGCGCTAGTTGATGTCGAGTGTGTTTAGTAATAGTGCAGGGGAGCTCATCGAGAGCAGGGGTGATTAAAACGACCAGGACCGCAGCTGCCGCAATAACTACTAACAAGCATTTGATTGATTCGCGCACGGTTGACCCTCAAAATATCGGACGCTGAGTCCTCCTACGGCGTTCGACTCTGCAGCTGTACAGGTCGCGCGCAGGACGCCTTTTTTCTCCTAATCTGCCGCCATGCTTTGTGCTTCCTCCTCAAGACTCTCCCGCTCGGAGCGAGGCGACCCAGCTTGTCCTCGCAATTCAGCTTCGAGGGCTGCCAATTGAGCTTCGATCTCCTGCACAGATATCCGTTTTCGGATAACTTCTTCTCGATAACGACGAAGGAAGTAATCAATTGTCTCAACTCGAATTCTGATTGAACCCGTGGGTTTATTCTCGTCCAAATCCTTGAAGCAGAAGTAAGGCGTCCCGGATTGCTCGACAATGCCTTCGATCACTCCGTAGATAGGTGCGTCGTGCCCGCACTTGAAACTCGACATTTCGAGAGCTACCAAATTAGGATGACGCGCAGTAAACTTCGCCGCCCAAACTTTGTGGTTGGTGCTGCACGAATATGAGTTCTTCCACGCATCGCTAATGTCGAGCGCATGGCTGGTCACCCCGGCACGGACTTCCTCTCCAAAGAGCCGCTCCAGCATGTCCTCATCTTGCGGCAAAGTGTTCTGTGAAAAGATTGGATAGCCGAGTTTTTGGAATTCCTCCAAAATCTCGTGATTCAGGCCTGGATCGTGGTGATAAGGTCGTCCCAGCATAACGATGCCGATGCGGTCTTCGCGCTCAAGCTGATCGATGACTTCACGCGCACGCCGGCGTATGCTGCTTTCGTATTCTGTCAAGGCCTTAAACCCAGCCTCAACCGCGCGATCGTTTTCCTCTATCGATAAGCCCAGCACTGGTTGGAAAGCTTGCAGCATTTGATGGGCGAATAACTTCCGGTCGGCAAAGTTCAGCACGGGATCGATGTACTTGACGTTGTTCTCGCCAAAAACATCATTCTCCTTCGTAAATGCCGCTTTCACAGTCTCAGGCGTCGCTGTCACCGTGGGAC
>JAOAPG010000006.1 GCA_025462785.1 Acidobacteriaceae bacterium | reverse complement strand
GGGGATGGGGATCACCGAAGGCGGAAGCGCAGAAAGTCTATGAAACCTACCGCGAGGCGGGTGGAAACTTCATTGACACGGCGAATTTCTACACCAACGGCACGAGCGAAAGATTCGTGGGTGAGTTTATTCAGGGCCATCGCGAGAGTGTTGTTCTAGCGACGAAATACTCCAATGCCACGCCAGGCAACGATCCCAATGCGGCGGGGAATCACCGCAAGAGCATGATGCAAGCACTGGAAGCCAGTCTGAAACGACTGCAGACCGAGTACCTCGACCTGTACTGGGTGCACATCTGGGATGGAATCACACCCGTGGAAGAAGTCATGCGCGGCCTGGACGATGTCGTTCGCCAAGGCAAGGTTCTCTACATCGGCGTCTCGGACGCTCCCGCATGGTGGATTGCCCAGGCAAACACTCTGGCCGTGCTTCGAGGCTGTACGCAGTTCATTGGGATGCAGATCGAATACAGCCTGATCGAGCGAACGGTCGAGCGCGAACTGATTCCCATGGCGAAAGCTTTGAACTTGGGGGTTCTGGCTTGGTCTCCATTGGCGAGTGGAGTTCTAAGCGGGAAATATCACGGTGAAGGCAAGGCCGACGGAGGGCGGATGAGCAATGAGGGAATGAAGGAGTTCCTTCCCGAGGAACAACGCACGGCGCGGATCATCTCAGCAGTGAAATCGGTCTCTGAGCAGGTCGGCCGAAGCATGGCGCAAGTAGCGCTCGCCTGGTTGCGCCATCAAACGGTGCCGGTAATCCCCATCATTGGAGCGCGGAAGGTATCTCAACTCCACGACAATCTCGCCAGTTTGGATCTGGAACTCTCCGCCGAACAGTTGAAATCACTCAATGGAGCAAGCCAAATCGAACTCGGATTCCCCCAGAGTATTTACGACAGAGAAATGGTTCGTTCAATTAGGTATGGCGGCACGTGGGATCGCTTGCTGCTCCAAGTGCGGCACTTCGGGCAGAATAGTGATGCAGGTGCAGGCGTTTAAGCTTCCCTGCGTGAGGAACGGACTTACCATGGGTCGTTCAGCGAGGTAACGCGCGTGTGAAGAACTGGTGGTCGACACTCACGATGCGTGCGCCCGCAGCCGAGTATCGGAGTTTGCCTCTTCGGGGACACGAACTTCTTTGTGACGTTCCGCTCTATGACGTGTCGTTTGTGGATCTTCCTGGGGGCGGCAGCGGGCGGACCGTCGCGGACATTCGTGCGCTCGAGTCCGAGACAGCTCCGAGCAACGTCGCGACTTTCATTTACGGCCTCCGATATTTTCTCGGCCGGGTATTCGGTTGGGATCGAGAACCGATGCGGCCGGAAGACTCATTTCTGGAACGCCTATCGGAACGCGACCGGCGCGACTCCGAAATAGCGCCAGGTACTCTGGAGGGCCACTTTTGGGTCTTGTATCAATTTCCGGGAGAAGCACTTCGTGAAACCCGCAACAGGACTGTCCACGGCTTCATCTGCACTGCCTTGGTGAGCAGCCCGAACGGGTACCGTTTGTACTGGGGAGTCTACGTCCGCCGCGTGTCGTGGCTCACGCGACCGTACCTCGCCGCGATCGAACCATTTCGTCGCGTTATGTATCCAGTTATGCTTCGCCGCATTCGTCGCGCGTGGCTTGTTGCTTACGCCGGCATGAGCCGAATCGATACCGCCTGATGGACGATTAATCGAACTCCAGCATGGTATTTCGCCATCGCAGAGTGGAAAAGAGGCTGGATCCCTGGAGCGAACGATCACCGATACCAGAGGTGATGTGAATGATGCAGGTGGAAGAACAGCCGTTGCCGCCTTATGGCACAAATACCGAACTAAGCAACCAGGAGCAGCTATCATCCGGAACGGGAGAATTGGTTCGCATGAAGAAAATTGGGTTCCTCTCATTCGGTCATTGGACGCCTTCACCGCAGCCTACTTCCGTGTTCATCACTTCGCGCAGCAACTGGCATCACCGTTTCCACTACTCGCCGCGGTTGGTGCCAAAACGCGAAAGATTGAAATTGGCACCGCAGTGATCGACATGCGGTATGAGAACCCTCATTACATGGTGGAGGACGCTGGGGCTGCGGATCTAATCTCTGGCGGGCGACTGCAACTGGGAATCAGCCGCGGTTCCCCCGAGCAGGTCATCGATGGTTGGCGCTATTTTGGTTATCGACCGATTAAAGGCGAGGACGATGAAGGCATGGGCCGGCGGCATGCTGAAGAATTTCTTGAGTTGCTGCGCGGCAAGGGCTTTGCTCAGCCTAACCCCCGTCCGGGGAGGTCGGGTCTCTCTTATTGCTACCCTGTTCGCGGTGCACGAGCTCGTGCAAGGTTTCTAGCGACACGATCGCGCCATTTTGGAAGCTGCAAGCAGCCGAAGCGTGGAGCGCCTACTGCTCGCTCCCCTCCCTGGTTGACGTTAGTGGTCGCACGGGTACTACTCTCCCGATAGCAGAATCGCGCCCGATTAGGTTCGGCAGATTATTTCATCTTCAGCTTGCGGCCTGAACCGTTCTACGATCCTGTGATGTGTCGAAGCTCAGGAAGGTCATACCGCGCACGTCAAGAAAAATGCGGTGACGAACATTTACGACTCGAAGGAGTACGTGCTCGCAAGCGGCGCACCGTGCCACGACTCCAGGAGTCTGCATATATACATGCGCCTCGGCAAATCGTTTGGTTGCGCCGCAGTTCGCACACTGTCCCTCGGCAGCCGTAATATCTGTGGCAAATATGCTGCTCAGTTCTCCCGCCGCAGCATTACCGTCAAGATAGTCATTATCTGAGCTCATTGTGGTTCTCCCGTGGGTCCAAAACGCTCTGCCCTGATTTTGTCGGTTCCGTGCCCACAGGCCGTAAGCAGGCCAGCAATAGTTTCCACGAATGATGTGGGGCCGCAGACATAACAAATCGGGGCAAGGTTAGAAGGCCAAGTTGTGTTTGCTATTAGAGAGGCGTCGATGTGGCCCGGCGGTCGCGGCCAGCCTTGCGGAATCGCTCGAGTATACGCGTAACTGACGGTCACAGGATAGTCGCGATTCGACAGGGTATGAAGTTCGTCGCGGTACAAGACCGCGCTTGGTTCGCGTACGGAGTACAACAATCGGAATGGGGCACTGCTACCCGCAGACGCACGGGAGCGAATCATAGCCATGAGCGGCACGATCCCAGAGCCGCCTCCGATTAACTGGACCGGCTCAGTTTGATAGTTGCGCCAAACGAACCAGCCGCCGATTGGCCCTCGTAGCTCCAAACGATCCCCGACTTCAACCTCTTGGGTGAGATAGGGTGAGACTTCGCCTTCGGGCAGCCGTTCGATGGTAAGTTCAAGATGCCCGTCGGAGTTCGGCGCAGAGGCAATTGAGTACGATCTAACCGCGGAGTATCCATCTGACGCTGTCACCCTCACATCGACGTGCTGACCAGCTACGTGGCTTCGCCAATTGGAAACTTTGAGCCTGACCGTCCGTACCGTTTCTGTCTCGTCATTAAGAGCAACCACTGTTCCGACATGCCACATCACTCGCCCCAATAACGCTGCTCCCGCCAGGGGTCCCCATAATTGTGGTAGCCGAGGCCTTCCCAAAAACCGGGTTTGTCTTCGTGTGTCAGCGTAATGCGTCGAATCCACTTGGCGCTCTTCCACAAATAGAGATGGGGAACAAGAAGTCGCGCGGGACCACCGTGCTCGAGCGCAAGCTCTCCCCCGTCAAACCGAAATGCAATCCACGCTTTCTGATTCAGGAGATCTTTCAGAGGAAGATTTGTGGTGTAGTCACCGTAAGAATGCACGAACGCATAGGAGGCATCAGTATTTACTTCGGCAAGCAGGGTATCAAGGGAAACGCCTTCCCAAGTTGCGCCGAGTTTCGACCATCGAGTAACGCAGTGTAGATCGACCGTGAAAGTCTCGTTCGGCAAACCTCGGAACGACTCCCAATCCCATTTTCGCAAAACCTTCGTGCCATCATCGATCGTCAATTGCCAATTGTCGAGAGGCACATTTGGTGTGGGCCCTGCAGACAGGACGGGAAAATCCGTGGTTAGGTATTGTCCTGGCGGCAGCTTTACAACTGCCGCGCTGCGCCGACCGGAAAAGCCTCGTGAGATGATAGCCATCATCACCGCTCCTTATTGACCCAAGATGTCACGCGCTTCGCTATCTTATCGTCCTCGTGAAACTTCATTACCACCAACCGTGATTGAGGTTGGCAGTCATGCAAAACTTCACGCAGCAGCTTCTTCCTCCTCTGCTCGCCGCTTGAACTCTGTTGTACGGTTAGATCGGGCCGAAACCGCGGCGAATAAGAGGGAATCAAATTGTTGTTTATCCGACATCGTGCCTCCCATGTTTGAGATCACTGGTGATGAAGAGGTTTCCGCGATCGAAGCTCCGATACGTTTTCATCCTCCCGCCAACGCTGCTTTTCCGCTCAATTTCCTCACGCGCGTTTACTTCGTGGGTTTGACCCTAAGTGCTCGGAATAGTCATCACTGCTTCTGTTGTGGCAGGGTGCGCACATAGCTCACCACATCCCAAATGTGATCCGGGGTCTCGACCTTGTCGAATGCTGGCATTCCGGTGAAGCGGATTCCGTTCTGGATAATCCAGAACAGCTCTTCGTCGGAATAGCTCTGTACTTGCTGGCCACCTGCTTGTGGGGTGCGTCGGCCTTAAAAAGCCCCCAACCCCATCCGTCGCCCATAATTTGTTGTTTGGAAAGCGGTTCTTTGTGTCCTTGATCTGAACGAACCAAACTTGTATTCCCGAAGTCCAATATGCATCTCCCGTCGTCAGTCGAGAATGATCCGTTCCAAAGATCTCTTTCACCAACACCGCGCCGTCAGGAAACTTTCCAGTCTTGCGGTAGTACTCAGCGGTACCAGGTGACCCATAGGTCACGTGGATTTGGTTTCCTTTCGGATCGAGCACTGTATAGGTTCCAAGTAGCTCGTAACGATCTCGATAGTCGGTCGGCTTGCTAATGTTCCCGGCTTTATCAACGAGTTCAAAGCCGTTGAACGTTGCGGTCTTCTGGGACTTGACCGACTCGTAGCTACCAGCGATGAGGACGAGGGCGAGAACGACAAATGACATCCGAGCGGTCATCTGTTCCTCCTGCTTGCCGAATCGAATCGCCGCCGATTGCCAGAGGCGGTGGCGATTCGTCTACGGGATTGTGCTCAAAAATATCCTCTGCAATAAAAGAAATCTATTGGGCGTTAGCGCATTTATAGTCGCCGGAAGGGAGAATGCGAGTACTGCTTTCGTTTATGCAGCCGTTTGCGAAGAATCCTTGAGCTTCTCGAGCATTCGAACCAGTTCCGCAACGGACGGGGCGTGCATCTTCTCCATTGCCCGACTGCGATGAACCTTCACCGTATTTTCTGAAGTCCCGAGTTGGCCAGCGATCTGCTTATTGAGCATCCCCGATGCGACCATCGAGATTACCTCCCGCTCTCGGGGGGTCAGTGACTCAAAGCGTTGTTGCAGCTCCGTTACGCCTTTGTCGTGGTCGCGCATGGCCTGATCTCGCTCCAGTCCGACCCGAATCGCATCGAGCAGATCCTGGTCACGGAATGGCTTAGTGAGGAATTCGACTGCCCCAGCCTTCATCGCGCGAGCACACATTGGAATGTCGCCATGACCGGTGATAAAAACTATCGGGATACGAATGTTTCTTGACGAAAGCTCGCGCTGGAAGTCGAGTCCGCTCAATCCCCGCAGTCGCACGTCCAACACGAGGCAACTGGGCCTCTCTGGCGGCTTTCTGCGCAAGAAGGCCTCAGCTGAGTCAAAGCTATCAACCTGCAAACCCACGGTGCCAATAAGAAACTCGAGCGAGGAACGTACCGATGGATCATCATCGACAACAAACACTATGGGTGCGCTGGTCATGAAGGAGTCCTTGCGCCTACTGGCAGCATGAAGTAGAAAACCGTGCCATTTGGAGAATTAGGTTCGGCCCATAACCGCCCGCCATGAGCTTCTATAAGCGACCGACTGATAGATAACCCCATCCCCATACCGTGCGCTTTCGTTGTAAAGAACGGGGTGAAAACGCGATCTGCATCTGAACCGATGCCTGTGCCCGAGTCACGGACTGCAATCAGTAAGTTGTCAGATTCGTAGACTCCGGATTGCACCCAGAGCGACCGCGGTCGGTTTGTCACCGCAACCATGGCTTCGATGCTATTCATGATCAAATTCAACAGGATCTGCTGCAACTGGACGCGATCACCAGACACGCGCGGAATTGGCTCCGTCAATTGGCGGTCAATCTGGACGCGATTCTCACAAAGCTCACGGGCAGTAAGGCCAAGCACTTCCTGGATGATCTCGTTCATATCCACCAGATTCCTTTCACCAGGTGTTTTCTGAATGAAAGCGCGGATCCGAGCGATTACGGCGCTTGCGCGAGTGCCATCCGCAACCATTTCTTCGAGGCTCCGACGCAGAACCTCAGGTTTGAGGTTGCCACTGGCGAGCAGCCTCAAGCATGCGCTGCTGTTATTCGTTACGGCAGCTAACGGTTGGTTGACTTCATGCGCGATGGACGCAGCCAGTTCGCCCATGGTTGTCAGCCTGGAAACGCGCGCAAGCTCCACTTGCGTCATCTGCAATACTTGTTGAGCCTGCTTTCGCTCGAGGACTTCCTCCAGGTGCCTGGCATAGAGGTCAGTGAACCGTAAGTCGCGCAGAGACGGACGGTGTGGCCTCCGAAAGTGCGTGGATAACATGCCCAGTAATTCGCAGCTTCGGCTCAGTAGAGGTGTGGACTGAACTGCGCGGAATCCAGCGGATTCAGCTATATGCCGATGTGGCGCGAATTCAGAATCGGTCTCCACATCCTCAACAATTACCCGCTCGCGGAGCTTCATCGCCCGTCCGCAGGCAGTGCCGTTATCACTCACACATCTAAAATGCTCCAAGAAATCCTGCTGAAATCCACGCTGTGCGACGATCTCCAGTACCTGCGCCTCGTGGTTGTATAGCTGAATATTTCCGAAGTCTGCGTTTTGCGAGGCGATCGCGGCGTCCAGAACTTCCTCAACAAGTGATTGAAGTTCATCGATTGTCAAGAGGTGAGTGCTGAATTCATGTAGACGGGTCATCGCCGTCAATTCGGCGGCTAGTTCGTCTCTCAAAGCAAGTAATTCCTTCTCTGCGCGTTTCCGCTCGGTAATGTCCGTTGCAATACCGCCGATGGCGTATATTTCGCCCTCTGCATTCAATAGGGGGAACTTGTGGACGATGCTCGTGTGTGGCCCGTCTTCTTGGAAGCTGACCTCCTCAAATTCCATCGGAACCCCTGCATCGAGTACCTGTCGATCATTGGTGTGAAAGGAAGCGGCTTGTTCCAACGAGAATATTTCGTCATCCCTCTTTCCTTTGATTTGTTCTTCGGTGATGCGGAGTGCTCTTTTGAACTCCTTGTTGACATGGAGATACCGGCCTTGACGATCTTTTAGAAAGACCAGGTTCGGACTGTTTTCAAAAAACGCCTGCAGCCGTGTCTCGCTCTCCTTCAAGCTCTGTTGCGCTCGCTTCAATGGTTCAAATGTATGCATAGGACCCCACGAATCGAACAACATTGCCTCGCGAATCGCGAAGTGACATTGGCGGTAAGCCGGAAAATAAAGATGGGAGGGAGTTGTTGCCTTTGGTCCACTCATCCAGAGTCGACTTGATAGCTTCCTTCGATATCCCACCAATATCCTGGGAGAGTTCGCTTATGAAATCGAATCGGCCGCCGGGTGGAGCAGTCCACGCCATCTCTGGTGTGTTCGGCGCAAGCGTTGACCTGAGTTCATCCTGTAGGCGATTGTGCTGGATAATATCTTCGACAATGCCAAACCAAAATGGTTCCTCAGTGTTTACTCCTGGGACAACGACATTGTTGCGCACCCAAACCAAAGTGCCGTCCTTGCGACAGTAGCGCTTCTCGATTTGGAAGCTTTGTCGCACACCCTCGACGAGTTCTCTCACCAACTCCTGGTTCGCTGTTCGGTCCTCCTCGTCAGTAATTTCTAAGAAAGTCCGTTCATGCAGCTCTGACTCCGTATAACCCAACATGTTCTGAAAGACGCTGTTCGTTGCGAAAATGCGACCAGTTGAGTCTGCCATGACTATGCCATTGCTGATCGCTCGAATGCGGTTCGCCATCGTTGATGGGCTTGTTGGCGCGCTCTGTTCTCTTTCGCCACTTGATGTCTACTCTGCAACTAATGAGTTTGAGGCGCCGAAGAGAAAGCGCAAGAAGACTCATCATTCAGGAAACGAGAAGGTTTAATCGTTAACAGCTCTGCCTTACACGCGTGGGGGCGCACGTTAGATCACCTCAGAGAATTGCTGCCCTTGGTCTAGCCAGCCTGGTGTGAATCACTTTGATCCGGCCAGAGTGGAATGGATGTTGCACTTGGTCCCTTGTCGAGGTTATGACAAACCGAGCCGCATTTACTTCGATGCAAGTCGAGCCTTGTGGGAAAAGTACCCGGGAAGAACCTGGTACACGTCAGTTACCCTCTTCTGCGAGGAACGGAACTCGTAGCGAAGTTGATGGCCTTCAGAATCGGATCAGGGTGCAGGTGCAACATAGCCGGACAATAGAGAACATGTGGACGCAATCTCTTGCCCAACTTGTGAGAAAGATCGAAGAGCCAAAGATCGTTGGTTAGGGTCTCGTAAACGAAAGCATTAGCCACATCCTCCTCAATGCGACATCGAAGTGCACCAATGCCCAATAGATTTCTCCTCGGCCCAGCGAATATGCTTTACGCATTCAAGCCAAAAGATTGGGCTTCTAGGGGGTGTGCTTTTCAGCACTGTTGCTTGAGAGCAAGCGGGGCAAAAGACAATCCAGACGACAAGCACGAGAGCTAACTAATGACATCGACCGACGGTATAACCTGCAACAGCGCCGGACACCGTATAGTGGTCGCCTAAAATCGCTGAAGGTGCGATATCGCTTATTGTCTAACCCTTAGCAGCTAACGACCTAAACGGCAATCGTCATATTGGAGGACATCCATGGCTGAAAATCGAATTGACGAGCAAGATGTATTGAACTTCGCGTTAAATCTGGAATATCTGGAAGCTGAGTTTTACACGTACGCTACCACTGGAAAATCGATCACGAACTTCGGTGTGGGGATCAAGGGCCGCGCCAACGGAGCGAATCCGACGGAAGGCGCCAAGACAGTCGGAGGCAAACAAGTCACCTTTTCCGACAATGAGCTTTTCACTCGCGATATCGCGACACAGATCGGCTCGGATGAACGCGCCCACGTAGTCCTGCTCCGTGGCGCACTAGGCTCGTCTGCCGTGGCAATGCCCAACATCGATCTTGGTGCTCTTGGTTTTGGCTTTGGTAATCAGAACGACTTCCTGCGAGTAGCACGCATCTTGGAGGATATCGGCGTGACGGCATACGCGGGCGCGGCCGGTTTGCTTAAGACTCCAGGCATCATTACGGCGGCGGCACGCCTTCTGGGCGCTGAGGCGGAGCATGCTGCTGCTATACGAACACAAGTTGCACGATTGAAGATACCCACGACACCTTTGGACGGTGTGGACCTAATCCCTCCACCTAGCGGACAACCGAAGCAGGTCCTCTCAATCGACGTTAGCGATGGGTTGGTCGCAGCGAGAACGGCTGGAGAGGTGCTTTACCTTGCGTTTGGTGCGAAGGCAAGTGTGAAACAGGGGGGCTTCTTCCCGACTGGTCTTAACGGGACGATCACATCGAGCTCCGAGCCAGCGGCAGCTTCCAAGGTAGCTGCGTAAAGCTGTGCTGGCGCATTTACACTCGAGCAACCGGCTGATCGCAAGTAGCCTCTGAGGACTGCCAGCGCGGCTGGCCGGTGTTCCTGCGATACGAGTGGCCGGCTGACCACCCTGCATTTAGTTGTAAGGAGAACGTATGCCGCAGGTTTCCTTCGCAGCCGATATCAAACCATTGTCTCGCGCCATCGACATTTCGCACATGAAGAGGTTCAACGTAGAGTTGGACAATTACACCTACATGTCGAATCCGAACAACGCAACTCAGGTGCTAGCGGCGCTCTCTCCACACGATGGCGAGCCACCTACCATGCCGCCTGGCGGGCCCTACTGGAACGAGGCCCAGCTCGCGTTGTTCCTCCAGTGGCAGAATGACGGATACCAGCCGTAATGTTGATCGACCGGCTGCGGAGCGCGTGGTTATCGGAACAGGCAGTGGTGCAGACAAGGTGCGCATCTCCGATACCTTACAAATCGATGAACATGCCAGTCCACTTCACGTATTGCCTCCAAGATCATGCAATTCTTCCGCGACACCGTAGGGGTTCTCTCACTAGCAGGCGTTGTGGTCAGGGATCCTGCCAACCTCAAGCAGGAGGCCTCCTTTTTCTCTCACTTTTGCTGGGCCACAAACATCATCAACTCCGCCAAATCTACCAGCATCGTACTGACGTGTGCCCGCACATCCGCCAGCATAGCTGTGCGCTCACCAATCATTTCAATACTCAGCTTAGTGCCGTCCTTACCGGTGGTGGTCAGTGCCGCCATTGTCTTAGGATCGGGCTTCTCCTTCAGGTGACCAAACCTTGTCCATTCCGACACCAGGTGTTCTTGCCCGGTGCTGCCGTGAGGCAAAGTTGGATCCGGCGTCGTCAGGTATACCCACACTTCTTGAGGATAGTCGCTCGAGTCCGGAGGGGAGTTCCCGAGGAGTTTTGCCAACATCGCCGGCGTGTACTCAGGTGAGCGCAATTGTCCTTTTTGCTGTTGCAGTCCAATCACGGAGAGTACTGTCCCTCCGAAACCAGCGGAGGTGCTAACAACATTTCCGGCATGCTGCGCCGATGAAATCAATTGCAGCCCGCTGCCAACCGCGCCCACTCCACCGCCGATAAATAAGTTGCCCAAGTTGAGCAAGTCCACTCTTCGGTCGCGACGAGCGGACAGGTAAACCTGGACCTCCTGCAAGTGAGCCGTTTCGTAGTCGATACGCGCGTTCACGCTCTCCACATCCAGGGCGGATGCAATGACAACTCCCTGCAGACGCTGGGCAAGCTGCAATTCCCTGATTTCATCTCGTTTCGGCCCGGAGCGAAGTTGTACCAATTCTTCAACTTGCGAACGCACCCCAATCATTTCCGCCGTTCTCAATACACGCGGCGGCAGATTCTCGCTAGGCTCGGTAGTCTGTGCACTCAGCGTTGACATCAGCGCAGAAATGAGAACGATAAGTCCTCCAGCCTTCATCCGGCTCCTCCTCAGAATTGATCGCTGGGGTTCCAAACTCGACCCAGCGTAATCTGGCTGTCACGTAATACTAATGTGGACGTTGTATCACTTGAGTCCCAGACCTATGATGCAATTCACCTGTTACTCGCAGGCCGGACGGCGTGGAATCCTGAGCTATTGGCAGCGATTCCATGATTGATGGGGGGCGAGATAGCCCCTATCTCGTCCAGCCCCCCGCTTGCTCTGTTTTTGATACTTTGATGAGGGTGACAAAATCGGAATGGTTTATATGCCAACAACACGGACGCCAGTTATGTGCTCGCGACACTCTCGCCGCTGAATCAGAAACGAACGATTTCGCAAATTTCTGCGGTCTCACAAATCGCCATTTGAAGCTGGTCCTTTGTCTTTTTGTCTTTTTGTCTTTTCGCCTTTTCGTAAAACAAGCAGGAGCTCACCCGAATGACGCCAAGTACCCGAACTCCTAGGATCCCTCGCGAACGTTTTGCATCACAATGAAAAATTCTGTGCTTATCAGCTAAATCATCCTTTCGCTACCAAGCGGTGCAAGTGGCACGAGATGAACCGCAAGCAGCGGCGGGACATGATGCGGAAGCTCCAGAGCGAAGACCTTAGCCTGGAAGTGATCCATCCTGATGCCGGCGGACATTGATATTGGCAACGAATCTCACTATGTAGCGGTACCTCAGAAGCGAGACGGCCAACCGGTCCGGCGCTTCGGGTGTACTACCGCCGAACTGAAAGCCATCGTCGTTTGGTTAAAGCAATGCGGGATTCCGACTGTCGCGATGCAATCTACGGGTGTCTACTGGATCGCGGTCTTCGACATCCTGGAAGAGGCTGGTTTCGAAGTGTACTTGGTCGATGCCCGAGAGACGAATAGTCTGCCGGGACGCAAAACCGATGTGCAGGAGAGTCAATGGCTGATGAAGCTGCACACGTATGGACTCTTGCGAAATTCTTTCCGGCCCGTCCAGGAGATCCGCACGATACGGACCCATTGGCGACAGCGCAACGACTTGGTGCGAACTGCGAGCCGACATATTCAACGGATACAGAAAACTCTGCCCCAAATGAATATCCAATTGGCCAATGTGCTGAGCGATGTCAGCGGAGTAACGGGCCAAACCATCATCAAGGCGATTCTGAGAGGCGAACTCGATCCGCATCAGCTGCTGTATTTGCCAATCTGACGAGCGATCCCAATATCGCGCACTATATTTTTCATGGTCATCCTGGAAAACAGAAATCGCTTACGCGCGTTTGATTCAAATTGTTCGAATCC
>JAOAPG010000442.1 GCA_025462785.1 Acidobacteriaceae bacterium | reverse complement strand
CGCGCCTGGGCTTACAGAACTGAAGGAGTGGGCATATGTAGCATTTGGCATTACTGTACTCAGCGCTTGCTACTCCCACTACAACGCTGGCGACGGCTGGTTGGCGCTGGAGCCCTTGGTCACATTTGCAGCATTGATGATCTCCTATCGGACACGCCCTACAATTCGAGCATTTTTAAATCATAAAGAGGAGAGTTCCCTTTGAAATCAGTTCAAGTAGTCTTTGCAGTTGTTTGCCTCAGCTGGAGCGCTTTTGGACAGCAGATATCGAGTTCAGGCAGCGCCGGACACAACATCCCGACGACGGGTACCATACCTGTCGCTTTTGTCATTACGGATGACGCCGTAACAATCGATTTCGCCGGACCATGGGAAGTTTTCAAAGATGTGTTTATCAAGGATCGCGGAAAGACCCTCGCGGAGCAGGCGGTGTTTCGTCTCTACACTGTTTCCGATACGCGTGACCCGGTGAAGACGTCGGGTGGAATGCGCATCGTTCCGGACTATACGTTCGATGACGCGCCTGCGCCTGCGATCGTCGTCGTGCCTGCGCAGCGTGGGCGATCACCAAAGATGTTGCAATGGATTCGTGAAAGATCTGCGAAGAGCCAGGTCGTGATGTCAGTCTGCACAGGCGTGTTCGTTTTAGGAGATGCTGGAGTCCTGAAAGGGAAAAACGCGACGACTCATCATCTTTACTACGAGGAGTTTCAAACAGCATTTCCCGAAGTAGTTGTTCAGAAGAACAGACGATTTGTCGAAAGTGACTCGGTGATCTTCACTGCCGGTGGTTTGAGTAGCGGAATCGATCTCGCGCTCCACATTGTGCAACTTTACGGCGGAGTCGGCCTCGCAGAAGAGACAGCAAAACTACTCGAGTATGAAGGCACCGGCTGGAAGGACGATAGAGGGGTGCCGGACCCAATCCCGCAAAAAGTGAAATGAAAAGGATATCCGCGGCTGGACACGCCGCGCGGTGTGTCATGTCGAAGATATGATTTTGATTTCCGATTAGTCGATTGGAATCTCAGGAGAGAGTATGCACAGGGTTACCGCGGATCAAGCTCGATTATCTACGCGAATCGGCAGCATGGCATTCGCTGCCGCTTTTCTGGCTATCTCTATGTTCACCGGTTGTCTTTACATTGGCTGGCCGCCGGTAATAATCGTGGGTGGCTCTGGCACAGCAGCTTTTGTTCTGTGGACCCTCACCTACCTCCGTCACCCTGTGGCACCGGAAATAGTCCTTCCTCCGTTTTTGCTCACGGTTGCCGCACTAGAGGTCCATATGATCGAGGAGTACCTCACTCGCTTTGGACCAGCAATGAGTCGGCTTTTTAATATCAGTTGGAGCGAAGGCTCATTCCTCATGATCTTCGCCTTCATCGGCCCCATACTCTACACCTTGACTGCGCTGGGGCTCTTCCGCCGGGTTCCGCTCGCAGGCTTTTTCATGTGTTTCATCTTCATCGGTCCAGGTGTGGCGGAATTCACACACTTCATCTTCCCGGCTCTTCGCCCAGATGTACAACCTACAATCGCCGCGTCGGTTCAGGCTGTCGTTGGACATGGCAAGCTTATGCAGGACCTGCCGAATTTTTGGGTACACGCCACCGGTCGTTACTACTTTCCGGGAATGTATACCGCAATCCTGCCGATGGTCCCGGGCATCTATGGCATTCGTAAATTGCTCACTGCCGCAAATCGATCCAGTCGATTCAATAACCGGTGAACGCCTCAACGCAAGAGTTATACAACGATCCAGCGTCCGTTCGGTATTCCCGAAGGAAAGGTGCTGTTTTTAGGCATGACCACCCTCTTCTGATCTTCTCATCCAATAGCGATGCAATCCAGTCACGCCGAGAACCAAGCACAAGCCAACAAAGCGAGAAGCACAGATGCCAGTATCGGCTGCTTGGGAATTCGTGCCTCGGGGGCGCTCCCGGAATTCGGGATCGACCAGTGCGGTGCCTGGAAATGTGAGACTGCCCAGCTGCGAGACCCAATAGAGAGAAGCGGTCACAATTGCAATCCCCGGTCTGGTGTTCAACCCACAGGAACCAAAGCGAAGAAGGCCAAGAAGTGGCTCAAGGATCAGCGTCTGCGCGTTGTGAAATTTAGCGTGTGGCGGCCAGCGTGGAATGTAGACGTGTGTCTCATTGCAATCGAAGACATAGGCAAGGGAAGGGTTGTGCATCAACTATATAGACGAGCCAATACGACAAGTGTGAATACATTCTTCCACTCCAGAGCGAGGTATTCGCTTGTCGTTTCTGCTCGTTTGATGCGCTTGAAACGACAGCACAGTTGTTACGGAGACCGGCAGCCCCCAGGGTTTGTTACAATCCGCAGCTTTAACAGAGCAATTTCAGGTTGATTGTCACAAATGGATTGGGTGGATGGTCCTAGTCCTAGGCGGTATCGACATTACAGTTGAAGGTCTATCCCTGAGCAATCCCTTGGAAGGATGCGTTTGATCTTTAGGTGCGTCCTCAAACAGGCGCTCATGTTCTGAGAGAGGTAAGACCGAATGACCAATTCCCCGGCGTCACGTGTCAAGTATCTTGTCCGTCAGCCAAGCCTCTGGATCGTTTTCGTGATCTGGTGCCTGCTCAGTGCGGCAGCCATCCTGTTCTGCAGGAACGGCGTGCCGCTCGACCGGCCCGAACTCGCGACTACACCGCCCATAACCGATGTGCTCAACAACTCCATCGGTCTCTTTTCGATCATCCTGCTCATCGGCATTGTCTCCTTTCTGGCGTTTCATCGTCCACTTCCCAACCTCGCCGAACGCGCTCCGGAGCGGGGCATCGCGTTGCGCGAAACAATGGCCATGTGGGTTTACGGCGTCATCGTCCTGTTCGCGGGCCGCATCATTGGACAGCACTATTTCGGCGAAGGGCTCGCGCTCCATCTCAACGGCTGCCTCTTCGGCGCGACGCACGTCCAGTCACCGGCCGCGGTCTACACCTGGGCCGCGTACAACGGTATCTTCCTCGCGCTTCTGCCGTATCTCATCTTTCGCTGGCGTGGCTGCTCGCGTCAGGCGCTCAATCTGCGATCCGCCAACTGGAAGAACGACGCGCTCATCATCGCCGTTGTCATGCTCATCGGCTGCGCCTACGAACTCGCCGGCCCCAACATCTTTCAGCTCACGCCGCATCAGCAACTCGTCGGCGGAGCGCTCTCCTTGGTGCTGCATCTGTGCGGGACAGATCTCCCCATCATGATCTTCATCTATGCGATTCTGCTGCCGCGCTATGCCCGGTTGTTCTCTCCGCTAGTCGCCTTTCTGGCAGGCGCGGTCAGCTACCCGCTCATGCACGTCTTCGAATCATGGACACGCTATGACTCGCCTTACCACGCGGAAGTCTCTGTCATCTTCGTTTTGCTCACGTTCTTTCCTGCAGGCGTTATGAAGTCATTCCTCACATTCCGGACAGGAAATGCCTGGGTCCATATGTGGGCCTTCCACGCCATTACGCCACACGTCATGGTGGACACGCGCCTCGTCGTTCACGATTTCAATATTCGCTAGAGCGCATGACAAAGTACCCTGTGCTCAAAAGGGATCACTCATGGCGGCGATGAAGCTCATGCGACTAGTCTTGATAGTGAGCGTATTAACGATGCTCGTTCAACGACTTTTGCGGGGAAGATGCTCGGTGGCGACGACCAGGCGGGTCGGATGCACGGTTTCCAACTCTGGGCGAACCTACTCTCCGCACTAAAAATGACACCTCCGAGATATCAGGAGATAAAGGCGAATGATATCCCCAACATCACGGATGATGATGGAACACATGTGCGTTGCCCGTTATCCGCCCGCAATTCGTGTTGTTGAAATTTAGATGAAAAAACGAGCGAATTAGTGATTGGAGAATTGTTCAGTTCGCCGATTCTCCCGCACTGACTGGGCCAGACCTGTGATAGTGAATCCTCTTTTGTTCATCAGTACCCGAATGAGGTCATCAGACATGCTGCCCGGCAGCGGATGTCAACCACTGCTACAGATTTATGCCACTCGTAACATCGGACGCCAGCGTGGAAACGTGGAATTGTGCGGACTCCTCGCTGACTTCGAGTTCTGAGCGCTACGGACAAGTTGGGTCGCCTACTGTACCTTGTGAACCTCCCGTCCTAGAAACAGGTACTTGATTGCGCCGGGAGCCCGAACTATTCCCAGCGCTCCACGTGTTTTCTTCAAGTTACGGCTGGCTAAATCGTGTACATGAACAAAATGAATTGCAGAAGTCGCCTTAAAGCCGAGGAATCACGAAACCGCCGGAAGTTAGTGATTTCCGGCGGTACGTTTCATTCGCCGCGCGGGAAGGTCTCAGTGGTGGTGATGCTCGTCGTTGTGCTTGGTAGACCATGGACCCACTGCTGTTCCGATAATGATGGTATCGACGTCCGCGCCCATGCTGTGTTTAGCGTTTGCGGGCACGAGCAGAAACGCGCCAACCGGGTATGATTTCGCATTTTTCTTATCGAGCGTCTCTCCGAAGCTGACGCGCAACGCTCCTTTGATAACAGCCACACGAGCATCCTGACTGTGCCAATGGTGCTCCCAGTAGCCCGCAGGAATGAAAAATGCGTAGGTGAATGCCTGGCCGGGTATGTCTCGATTTCCCTCCAGCAGAGAATACTTGGTGCCGTCAGGATAAACTTCCTGCCATTTGATGCTCTTTGCATCCCACGCTAAGGCTGTTTTAGTTTGCGCATGCGCTGCCATCAGAGTGATGAACAATGCAAATGTCGCGACGATAGTTTTCATGATTCTCCCTTGCAATCTAGTTGTTGTTCGCTGATCTATTCAAAAGATAGCAAGGGCTCATGCTTGAGAAATATCTGAATCTTGCTCTCGAATTCTCTTTGCAGGGATTGAAATTAAGAGATTTGAGGGAAGGGTATTTGATAGGCGGACGTCCCTCCTTTGAGAATTAGTGTTAGCTACAATAAGGTTATGCCCATCGTTACTGAGCACTACGAGCAGTTCCTGTCCAAGCACTACACATGGATGTTCGGCACGTCCTTCAACGAAAAAGTGAAGGAGCAAGAGTCGCTTCTTTCCCAAACACTGGAAGATCTAACGAAACAATCAGCGGGGCGCTTGCAGTTGACCTTGGGAGCGGACCCGGTTTTCAGACGATTGCCTTAGCGCATTTGGGCTTTTCTCCGGTGCTCGCAATTGGCACGAGTTCAGAACTTCTCGATGAACTGCGATGTCATGTTGGCAGCCTGCCAATTCAGATAAAAAAAAATCCCGCAGATCAGCAGCTAACCGTCGTGCCTGCCGAATCTAGATCTCTAAGTAGCGGGGCTGTCCAGAAGACAAGGGCGGCTCCGAAAAAACGCTCACAGCCGGTTTGGGCATCCGATCTAGTCAGGGCAGGAAATCACACCAAGATGCTGATTCCGCCGATCGATTATGCTCTCCTTTTCACTCGGTACCGAGAAAACGCGCTTGTGTCCAGGAATGAGTAGTTCGCGCTTGCCCGGCGATTCGTAAACAATCAATGTTCAAAGGTTGAAACCTTGTCTAATTTTGAAACCTTGCACGGCGCGGCCCCAGCTTCTCAATCATCCCTGACACCTCGTACCCGAGACCGGCGGGAAGCTGCGGCGTTTCGAAACCGCCATGCGTCATTCCTGCCCGGTTCATTAGCTTTGCTATTCCGGTGGCCTGCACGCCTCGCTCGCGAGACTGTTCTGTGGCCTTCTTCAGCAGCCGAGAATGAGTATTCGCTTTGTGTTTTGCTGAGTACCGCATCGCGAGAACATACATGATGATAATCATATAAAACCGGGTTGCAGGATTTTGTTAGGCGCCTAGTCCGCAAACTCGGCTCTCGACAACGCTGTACGTCGACGCCAGCCCCGAAGCGATGAGAGGAGACCGAGAACCAAGGAGGTCCCCACAAGAGCGACCGACTCCCACAGCCCGGGTTTGGCACTCACGAGCAGAAAAATCCCAAAAAAGGCAGCGATTCGGATGCTCAACGAAATTTTCAGAAACGGGTCGCGCAGTCGGCCGAGAAGTTCTGAGTTGATCGTGTTCTTGGCGGCGTAAGTCTGGCGGATCGCGCGCATACGCCTGGAGGTCATGGCGCCGAGCGGTGCCATGAGGAGAAGAGTTGAAGCCGCTACCTTTGGCCACGCTTTCCCGGAAGCTGATTCTTGAATGACCAGGTAAACCCCGGTAAACAAAATAACCAAGAGTGACCCGACGGCAAACACGGGCAGTCTTCGAACCGGGTCAATCCAAGGGTGGGCCTCCGCTAACGTGCAGGCGCCTCTCAGATGAACCAGGGACAAAACTTCAATACTCAGCGCGGCGGACAACACGAACACCGCCGTGACGTGGATTATAAGAACGAGTGAATCGAGTGTCATATTTTGCCTTCCCAATTAGGTGGATATGCCTACGATCTTGTTGATCGAGGAACGATTTTGAAACTGAACGGAGGCAAGTGGCCCTCCCGCACGCGATACTTGCCCGTGTAAGGCTCGTCCGTAAGTTGCGGTGGGCGCACGAAGGTCCAGTCGACTCCGCTTTGTCGAAAGACCCGCTCCATCGCAGATAAATCGGCAACGATGCCAGGAAAAACAAGCGGTCAAAGAGGTATGTTGGCGGCACGAGGGAATCCCTGAATAAGAAAGCCACTGACTCGCTTACAACCCGACTGGCTTCGGATGCAGCATGGCTATCGTTAGCGCAACCGCGAACTGCTGTAGAAGGTTCGCGTCAGTTTTTGATATAGGCACTCGCGGACCAAATCCTGAGACAACGGCATCGTGGCCTTGAATAGCCTTTTCAAGTTCGGCATATCCAGCAGATCTCCTTGACCTGACGGTGATTTGGTCGCGAAACGACTTGAGTCATTCCGGCGCACGAGCGAATGCGGTGACGGAATGACCTCGTTCAATCGCCTGCCGAACGATTTCCAGTCCGGTGCCACCTGTCGCACCCAGTACAACCAGTTTCATCGTGCGTTCCTCACTGTATAGAAGACAGGTCAGACGCGCATTTTGTGACACGGCTATCTGCCTTGGACTTCTAGATCGCCTTGCAACGACAAGGCTGAAGCGAGGGCGTCACTTGGTTTGTTCCAGTCAGCTACGGGCAGGTACGTCTCGCGTCTCCAGCGATATGGAAGTTCGACGACTAATCCCGGACCTGATGCACTGATTGCCATCGAAAGCATGTCATGGAGCACCGCTCTCTGCTGGGCGACATTGCCCACTTCACCGAGGGCGTGGCCGAACGGCCAGTGCAGATATAAAAACCGCGGTGCGTGAGCCGCAACGGCGACCTCTTTCACGAGACCCAAAGCTACCGTCGTCACGCCTCTGGCTTCGATTCCTCTGGCGAGCAGCCCCACGGACCGCGTGCACAGGGGTCAAGCAGGCACCAGAAGAGCCAGATCAACACCCGACTCACTAATGCGCCGCGCGACTTCCTTGATCGCAGGTATGAGACCTTTGGCACTTGGCATCAAGCCGAAACCGTAGTGCTCTTCGGCTAAACGCCCGATGACGTGCTCGGCCTCAAGCTCGCGCAGGCGCTCGATCGGAAACACAAGGTTGATGTCCTTAAGCGCATCGGTCCGGTCGTAGGCCTGGTGAGAAATGGCGAGATTGGCCGACTGTGCGCCTTTGGGGATGACGCGAAAGGTTGGATCGCCATTGAGATTGAATGGGTGATCGCTTCGCAGATGAACGCCACCGGTCGAGATCAGAACCACGGTGCTTTCGGAGAGGGGGTTGCGTAGTGGCGTCCACGGGACTTTTCCCACCGCAAGTTTTTTGAGTTGCGGCAACGCGACTAACTTGCTGACCCAGTGCCCGAATTCCGTACCCACGGGGATGACGCCAAAAAATAGGGCGCTGTTGAATGCTCTTTCTGGGAGAAGATGTTTCAGCCAACCAGTGCGCGCACTACTCTCGATCTTCTTCTGCTGTCTCATACGGGAGAAGACCGATCAGGCGCGCAATTTGTGACAGGATCAATACCGGTCCTTTCGGCAATTTCGCTGACTTCTTCCTGGACCTGTTGAACTCCATAATCGAGTCATCGATCATTGCAGCACACCAGAAAGTTGTCTGTTGTTCTTGTTAAACCCAGCGTAGGACAGCTCCCACGGTGTCGCTGGGCTGAGTGTTGAAGCACAGCTTCGCTAAAGGTGCATCTTGGTGGATCACATTCATTGCTCTTTCAAATAGGATGATGTTTTCTACCAATCCTCGAAGGCCCGCACCGATCATGATGCAATCGAAAGCTGCCTGCGCTCCTTCCCCCATTACCTGCTCCGCATTTCGCCCGCGCTCGGGCTGAAAGTTCACTAAAATGGGATCCAGACCAATTAGAAGAATGCGTTTTGGGGCATTATCGTCTCCGATTCGGAAGTATTGCAGCGGTAGGTTCAAGAGTTACCCAGTATTCCATTTATCGTGACCAATATAGGACGACTCTGCATTCCTAGCTACAGGTGAAGGATTGGCCTTCAGGAACGCCTCGATCGGGTCGACGGCCGCTGGTCCCAACTCCTCTGGTACGAAATGTCCCACGTCCGGGAATACCATCGTTCTGTGATTGGGAAAAGCGCTTTTCCAGCGATTTAGTTCTCGTGTGCTGAATGCCGGATCCTTGAGGCCCCATAAAAATTGAACGGGTTTGTCAACAAGACGCCGCCGTTTTTCCCACAGCGTCGCAAGCCATTCGCCCTCGCCGACAACTGCCTTTGGAAAGACCCAGGTTCCCTTGCGCGACTCCGTTGTAGGAAAGGGTTCAATGTAATGACGGTGAACTGATTTCGTGAGTTTTGACTTATCGCCGAACGCATAGGGTATGACGAAACGAGGAAAGGCGTTGAAGTAGCGGCACAGAAGGCGGCCAAGTGGCCCGCCGAACAGACTGCTAAAGATTTCAACCGACATTATGCCCTTCACCGGCCAAAATGAGGTATTGAACACGATCAATCGTTCTACATTTTCAGGATGATTAAGCGCATAGGACATTCCGATTGCTCCGCCCCAATCATGAATCACCAAGGTGATCTTCCTCAAGGCAAGTTTCTCTATGAACGTTTCCACATTCTTGGCATGAAATTGCGGAAGATACGAAACACTGAAAGGCTTATCCGAAAGACCGAAGCCGATGTAGTCGGGCGCGACACAGCGAAATTCCTTACTCAAGCGTTTGATCAAGTTTCGATACATGAATGACCAGGTCGGGTTTCCGTGAAGGAACAAAATGACCTCACCTGATCCTTCATCCACATAATGCATATTGCCATCAGGCGTCGCGAGAAAATTGGAGCGAAAGGGATATTCGATACGATCGAGCCACGAGAGTTGTGAGCGTAGGGCCATTGGCAAATCCTCAGTGCAATAAATCAGGTCTTTAGTGCTGAGTGCGGCAGTCCATGCTTGCTTCTGCCGCCGAGTGACTTAATTCGGCGCCAGAGGCAAGTCTGGCAGGTGAGAAAGTTTTTCGGGATTGGTGATGATGTAGATGGTCCGAATACGTCCTTCGCTCACATCCAGAGTAATGACCGCGTATGGTCGCCCGTCCAAGTAGTTGATAATTCCTGGTTCTCCATTGATCTGCACCATCCGTCGGACCAGATTCTTAGGAACAAGTTTGTCGAGGGCGCCAAGGATTCCGCGCCCGACCTTATCGGCGCCACTAACAACGTTGGGCACTGCCAGGCCTTTTCCGCCCCCATCCGATTGCAGCACGACATCGTCCGCCAAAAGCTTAACCAGTCCTTGCATATCACCGCTGGCCGTGGCCTCGAGAAAATGTTCGAGCAGTTCGTTGTGCTTCGGTTCGGGTGCGCTGAAGCGGGGTCGGGCTGTGCCCACATGCTGGCGAGCCCGATGAAGAATCTGCCTGCAGTTCGCTTCACTCTGGCCAATGATATTGGCGATCTCAGCGTATTCGTAGTCGAACACTTCCCTAAGAAGGAACACTGCACGCTCGACTGCAGTGAGGCGCTCCAGCATCACCAGGAACGCCATCGACACCGATTCATCAATGCGTAGAAGATCCAAGGGATCGCTACCCGGTTCGGTCACCAAAGGGTCAGGCAGCCATTGCCCGACATATTGTTCACGCTGCGATCGTGCAGATTGCAATTGATTAATGCACAGACGGCTGATAATTGTGACCAGGAATGCGCGCGGCGATCGAATATCGTCATTGCCAGCTTCCTGCCAACGGATAAAGGTCTCCTGAAGCATGTCCTCGGCATCGGCGACGCTGCCGAGCATACGATAAGCAATCGAGAACAAGAGACTTCGATACTGGTCAAATGTGGCCAGTACCGTTGTAACGTCCGCACCTTCGTCCTTCTTACGGCTACCGAGCGCGTCATGGTTCCTCATAGCTCTTCACTCCAATACACGTCGTCTAACTAGGCTCAGCCCGATTGATCAACCATGACGAAGCAGCCTAGGGAGAGTCGTTCGAAGATAAGACCGGACAGGACCACATCTTGTG
>JAOAPG010000440.1 GCA_025462785.1 Acidobacteriaceae bacterium | reverse complement strand
AGTTGTTCGCTCATCATGGTGGCTTCGATCTTGAACTGAAAGCCTCAGGAGACCTGGACGTAGATCAGCACCACACAGTCGAAGACGTGGGCATCGCTCTGGGACAGGTATTCGCGAAGGCTCTCGGCAGTAAGAAAGGCATTCTCCGCGCTGGATACTTTGTCATGCCGATGGATGAAACACTCGGACTCGCTGCAGTCGATTTTTCGGGCCGAACGGCCGCAGTAATCGACACGAAGGTCAAAACGCGCTTGGTGGGAGATTTGCAATCCGAGCTTGTCTTCGATTTTTTTGAAGGTTTTGCTCGCGGTGCAAATGCCAACGTTCATCTCAAGACTTTGTACGGAAGATCGAACCATCACAAGATTGAAGCTCTGTTCAAGGCGTTCGCACGGGCGATTCGAGCAGCATGCTGGCGCGATAAACGGATGGCGCGTCTATTGCCGAGCACAAAGGGGTTGCTGTGACTATCGCAATTATTGATTACGGTGTGGGAAATCTCGCATCCGTGAAAAAAGCGATGGATCATATAGACGCTGATTCCACCATCACCTCCGATCCAAAAGTAGTTTCACACGCTGAGAAGATCGTACTGCCCGGTGTAGGGCATTTCTCGGCCACTTCAAGCCTCGACCGGTCGGGTCTGCGCGACGCGGTTTCGGAATCGATTAAGCGCGGAGTACCCTTTCTCGGCATTTGCGTCGGAATGCAATGGATGATCGATTCCAGCCAGGAAGCTTCGGGAGTGCGGGGTTTAGGACTTTGGCCGGGCGAGTGCGAGCGCTTCCCTGCTTCAGTTAAGTCACCACATGTTGGCTGGAATCAACTGGAACTTCGCAACGGATCTTCCAGACTTTTGCGTGAGATTTCATCTGGTTCATTCGTTTATTTCACCCACTCTTTCCGCCTGCCGCTGCTGAAAACGACCGTAGCGGAATGCGAATACGGCGGCAGGTTTTCTGCTGTCGTCGAACAAGACAATCTTTTCGGAGTTCAATTTCATCCCGAAAAATCTGGCCCAATCGGACTTCAACTGCTGCGGAATTTCTGCAGCTTATAGGAATCATCTTTCGAAATGCTGACCAAAAGAATTATCGCGTGCCTTGACGTTGACGGCGGCAGAGTCGTAAAGGGAATTAGGTTTTTGAATTTGCGGGACGCTGGCGATCCCGCGGAGCTCGCCACTGCACACAGTTCGTCCGGCGCCGACGAAATCGTTCTACTTGATATTTCGGCGACACACGAGAAGCGTGCCACCCTGCTCGACACAGTGCGCCGCACAGCACGTGAGCTGTTTGTTCCCTTCACCGTCGGCGGCGGAATTCGCACCCTAGAGGATGCGAGCGCAATCTTTGATTCTGGGGCGGACAAGATCAGCCTGAATTCCGCAGCGATCTCTACGCCTGAGCTCATCGGTGAAATCGCGCAGCGATTTGGATCGCAAGCGGTGATTGTGGCCATCGACGCCAAACGAACCGACGATAAGTTTCATGCGTTCGTACACGGCGGACGAAAGCCAACGGGAAAAGACGTGGTCGAGTGGGCGAAAGAGGCCGAGAAGCGCGGCGCGGGCGAGATCCTGCTGACCTCGATGGACCGCGATGGTACTGGTAAAGGGTTCGATTGCGAACTCACCAAGGCAGTGTCGGAAGCGGTGCGCATTCCCGTGATTGCGTCAGGAGGCGCGGGTAGCGCTCAACATTTTGCCGAGGTCTTCGATGAGGGACATGCAGACGCAGCATTGGCGGCCTCCATCTTCCACTTTGGATTGAGTTCACTTTCTGAGTTGAAACAACACCTGCGCTCCGCCGCAATCTCCGTGAGGTGGCCGTGCTGATTCCGTCAATCGATTTAATGGGCGGCAAAATTGTTCAACTGATCCAAGGAAAAAAGAAGGCGCTGGAGTTCAACAATTTCGAGGAATGGATCGAGCGCTTCTCAAACTTTTCTATGGTGCAGTTGATCGACCTCGATGCCGCGATCGGAAGCGGCGATAATCGCGACATTCTGCAGCAGTTTCTGAAACGCCTACCTTGCCAGGTTGGCGGCGGAATCGGATCGATCCAAATAGCGCAGCAGATTCTGGGTCTTGGCGCTCGACGCGTCATTCTTGGCTCAAGTTTAGTTCGCGACGGAAAAATCAATGCTGAATTCGCCGAAGAAGCTTCGACTGCGCTGGACGCGGACAAGTTGGTCTTTGCCGTGGATGCCAAGGGAGGAAAAGTCGCGATTCACGGGTGGCGCGAGCTGACTGCGATTTCTCCTGTCGAAATGGTGCGGAGCCTTGAACGCTGGTGCGAAGCATTTCTCTACACGCACATCGATACCGAAGGCATGATGCGGGGAATTCCGAAAGACATCGTTCGTTCGCTACGAGAGGCCACGTCAAAACAGTTAATCGTTGCTGGTGGAATTTCCACCAACGAAGAGATCGAAGAATTAGACAAGATCGGCGCAGATGGTGTGGTAGGGATGGCGCTGTATCTTGGAAAGCTCGATATTGAGGCCGCGCGACAGTAATCCGGCTAACGCGCATTACAGGCGACCCAAATTGCATTGACTCTGTCACAAAGCTGATCTGAGTGGCCAACTTGCGTCTTCGGGCAACGAATCCAATGTGCCAGAAGCGAATTGTGTGTAGCTTTGCTTCAACCCCAAGTTTATGCTATGACTTCGTTTCTACACTGGGATTGGAGATATAGGCTCTGGCGGACATTGCGAGTAGTGAGAGATCGAACAACTCTGCTGAAAGTTTATTGGCGCGTCCCCTCCCCTGTCCTCTACTCCGTCCCCTACTGATCATCATGGCCACTGCTTTT
>JAOAPG010000436.1 GCA_025462785.1 Acidobacteriaceae bacterium | reverse complement strand
GTTCGAGTCCTACCTGAGGAGCCATTAATCTCGAGCATAAGACCTGCCACTTTCTGATTCTTGTTCCGGTTGTCCTGGAGGACAGGAACCAACTCTCTTTTCTTCGTTGCAACTCGGGAGAATCTTTTCCATGGATGCTCTGGGTAGTGCAACCGTGATTCCTTTGACGCCGATCGCTTTGGCCCCTCCCATACGCCGCAGTACCGCTGCGGCATCGTCCAATGCAGTGTCAATGTAGACGTGCGAACCCAAAGTTTTCGCAACCTGGGATCGATCTCCACCAGATGGGAGCAACTTACAAGCTGGCGATCACTTCAGAAGGGGGTCCTCGCCTCTGGAGGTTCCAATCGGAATAAAATAACTTCGAGTTGATCTATGCCCGGCATGGAGGAACCACAACTAGTCAACACAATCGGGCATTCTGCGGGCGCCATTATATTTGGAATCTTCCTGGTGCTCCTCTTGCGCGATCGTGCACCTACCGGCTTGCGCAGCAGTTGGAGATCTCTGAGTGCGGCTGCTTTGGCCTTTTTGTGGAATATCGGGTCTCTGGCTGTACTCACGCATAGCTTTGGAAGCCGGTCTGATCTCCTTGTCGCGTTCAGCTTCTCAGTTCTGAGCCTACTCCCCGCTGTTCTCTTTGATCTTTCCCTCGATGGCCAGTTTCGCCCACTTATCGCAGCCGGCTACGCACTTAGCTTCCTGGCGGTTGCCATGCACTTATGGCAATTCGCCGACCCGAGCCGAGACTACCAGCGCAAAGCCTTACTTTTAATTACCGTTGGTTTTGCAAGCCTTACATGTGCTGCCGTGATTGGACTCGCGGTGCAGAGCGACCGGGAGAAGGGGAAGAAAACCTCAAGAATGGCTGCGGCTATGTGTTCGGCTCTGTTCGCAATCTCCTTCGTGCACTTTGGTCCGCGACATTCGCCGCATGCGTGGTCCAGAGAGTTGGCCGTCCATCACGCTGGTATCCCTTTAGCCCTCTTCGTGCTACTTCAGGATGACCGCTTTGTTCTGCTGGACGCGTTTATCCGATTTCTAACAAATGCATTCTTGGCCGCCGCGCTTACATTCGCAGCGATAGCTGCGGCCTCGCGAATCGCATCCGATGACAATAATGTGCACCTGAGTCCGTCGCGCGGGGCATTGCTGGCGCTTAGCCTGTTTTTGCTCCTCATTGTCTTTGCTCTTTTGCGAACAAAGGTCCAGAGCTGGGTGACGCGAGCAGTCTTTCGGAGGCCCGAACTTGATGGCGCGATTCTACGTCTACGCACAGGGACGACTGGCGCCCGTGATGAGTCCGAATACTTATTGTGGGTTGCGGCAGAGATCGGCAAATTCATGAATGTGGACGAAGTGCGACTGGTGCCGAGATACGGGCTCCACGCAACTGCAGGAGTAGAGGACTCGGTCGATTCGATCCCAGTCAATGATGTGCCTGGTTTACGCAGATCTCCCGGACTTCAATGGGCACAGGCGCTCGTTCCACCTCGTCTTTCCTCAGGGGATGTCCGATACCTCGTCCTGGGACGCCGCAAGGGAGGGCGCCGCTATTTAAGCGATGACTTGAAAGCGCTGAACCGCTTGGCGGCAACGGTTAGCGAGCAAATTGAACGGTTGCGTACCTCAGAGATGCAGAGGTTGGTATCGCAGGCGGAATTACGGGCGCTTCAGTCCCAGATCAACCCTCATTTCCTATTCAATGCTCTCAACACGTTATACGGCATTATCCCCAAAGAGGCTTCCGATGCCCGCAGTACCGTTTTGAATCTCGCCGAGATCTTTCGCTACCTGCTGCAAACGGAGAAAATGCTCATTCCGCTTTCGACCGAAATTGAGATTGTTAGGGCGTATCTGCAGATTGAGTCCTTAAGGCTTGGACCCCGCCTTCGGACCGACATTCAAATTGACGATGCCGCTCTTCCCGCGCTCATTCCGATCTTGTCTGTTCAACCGCTGGTCGAAAATGCGATCAAACATGGAATTGCGGTAAATCCTAACCCAGGATGGCTTCGTCTGCGAGCACAGGCGGACGGCGAATTTGTACGTGTCACCCTTCGGGATAGCGGATCCGGCCTGCCTGGAGCAGGCGAAGAGGTTCGGAACCCCGGTGCGGGCGTCGGTTTGTCCAATGTTCAGAAGCGACTGAAACTTTGTTACGGACCCGACTGTGACCTAAGGATCGATTCAAGTTCAAGCGGAACAACGGTGGAGTTCCGTGTTCTTGTCGCCAAGCCGGCGAAAGCTGTTTTCCAGAGCAAGGGTTCTTAGAGGAATTCCGGCGTGTGCACCTGCACCTCGCAAGTGCCGGTAACCGATGAAGAGTGGCTGGCGTGATGAGAACTCTCATTGTCGATGATGAATGGATTGCTCGGAAGGTACTGCGCGATGAGCTGGAAGCATTCAAGGATGTGGAAATCATTGGCGAAGCGGACAATGGCCGTGAGGCGCTGCGCCTCATTGAGGAATTGCGACCGGACTTAGTTTTTCTCGATCTCAGGATGCCGCTCATGGGCGGATTCGAGGTGATCCGCTTGCGGGGCGAATCCTTGCCCGCTTTCGTTATCGTCACCGCTTATGATCAGCACGCGATCGAAGCCTTCGAGGCAGGCGCGATCGATTACCTGCTGAAACCGGTGAGCCAGAAGCGGCTGGAGAAGGCGCTCCAGCGGGCCCGCGCTCTGCACGGTAACAAGCGACAATTGGCTGAAAACGCGGCAAGACTTGCCGAAGCTACGGTACCCGCGACGCTTCCACGCACGCGGAAAGTCGTAGGCCGAAACGGGGATGAGTACTTTCTCTTGGATGTGAACGAGATCCTAGCGTTTCAGGCGGAAGGGGACTTCGTCCGGATTATTACCGCCAAGAATCGTTTTCTCGCCACACAATCACTTCGAAAGATCCAAACGCAGCTAAGCGAACCGCCGTTCCAACGCATACACAGGAACGCGATTGTAAACGTGAACCATGTGCGCAAAATGAGCGCTATGAGCAGCCAACGGTGGCTGTTGACGCTCAGCAATTCGCAGCAACTCGTCGTGAGCAAGCGTCAAGCCCGTATAGTGCGAGACATGCTGCAATGGTGAGCCGCGCCCGTTCCTCTTTCAATCTCGCCCGTCCACGGCGCTATTGGGCCGCTGGTGATTTTTAGTTAGGCCGCACTGCCCAAAAGCCATAAACTCACACGGATGGCTCAGAGTGTTGCGGTGACAGGGATTCCTTCCCATACAGACTTGGCAAGCATTCCAGTGATGGAATCTGCCATTGAACGCCCCGGATTTTCCCTGAAGCCCAGTTCGCGCCTACGCGGCCGCGAGCGTTGGCACGTGGGCGGTCTAAGAGGCAACACGCGGTTGGCAGCGGCTGTCGAGGTGGCACTCAGGGGCGAATTGGGTGTCGAAGAAGCGGTGGCAAATCCGGTGACCGGTCGTGTTCTTGTCCGTTTCTCCCCTGACCGTATCCACGCTCCAGTTGAAGTGCTAATCCGTAAGGCGATTGAGCTCGACACAGTGACTGAGCGAGAGTTTTCTCGCCCCATAAGGTCCCGGCCTTTCTTGCTGCCGAAGCGACTACTTGCAGCCGAGCTGGGCTGTTCCTTGTTCAAGGTCCTGCTTTTTGGGGGGATTTCGTGCTCACTCGGAGGACTTTTGCTCGCGGCGGGAGTAATCGTCAGTCTCGGACTTGCTGGGCAGCACTCGGTTTAGTGAGTGCGCTTCTTGCGTATCCTGGTTCGCGTAAGCCGCCGGGTTGTAGTGAATCAATTGCGCCGAGTTGAAGATAACTAGCATCGTGCTTAAGTTATGCAGTACCGCGGCCATAATTGGGTTGATCTTCCCGGCAGCAGCCAGAACCAAACCGATCGAATTGACACCCAGTGCCATCCCGTAGTTTTGCCGTATGGCCCGCATTGTCCGCCGGCTAATCTGGAGAACATCGGCCACATGCCGTAGATCATCCGAAGCCAGCGCGACGTCCGCCGCCTCAATCGCCACATCGGACCCCGCAGCACCCATCGCAATCCCGACATGCGCGATCGCCAGTGCCGCAGCGTCATTAATGCCATCGCCTACCATGGCAACTCGTCGCCCAGAAGTGCGCAGGGCCTGAACCGCTTCAAATTTATCCTGCGGTAAAAGCCGGGCTCGCCATTCCTTCATTCCCACAGAGGATGTAACATGACTCGCTGCTTCGTCATGATCGCCGGTGAGCATGATGAAGTTGTCCACGCCCGCCTCCCTCAACCTATCCAGCGCGCAGACTGCTTCGGGACGAACTCGCACCGAAATCCGGACTACTCCGACAAGCCAACGTTGATGGGAAACGTAAACAACACTTTCGCCGTCCTGGATTCCAGACTTCACCTCGTGCCCGTCTCTGGACTCCAAGGGCACATTGAACTCTTCCAGCAGCCGACGACCTCCTACCAAAACTTCGTGCTCACCCCATACGTGCCGAACGCCACGCCCTTCCAGCAACTCGAACTGGCTTTCTTCGTCGAGATCGAATCGGGGACGTCCGGCCCGGTTCATGATCGCAATGGCGAGCGGATGTTGTGAGCCGGCTTCCGCCCGGGCAGCGAGCTGTAGGATTCGCTCCTCGGTATAGCCATCGGCACAGGGAATTACTCGCGTGACGCTGGGCTGACTATCGGTGAGTGTTCCGGTCTTGTCGAACGCGATGGTGTCCAAGTTGGCCATGGCCTCCAGGTGTGTGCCGCCTTTAACCAGGATTCCTCGACGTGCGCTGTTGCCAATGGAAGCGCTGACCGCAGTTGGGGTCGCTAGGCCCGCTGCACAGGGACACGCAACCAAAAGCATCGTAAGGGCCCGGCGGGGATCGCGAGTCACTACAAGAACGAGCGCGGCTGAAACGAACGACGCGGGAACAACGGTTCGGGCAAATTGATCGCCGACCTTCTGAATCTCAGGCCGGAGCGCTTGCGCCTGTTCCACGCGCTCGATCATCTTCCCAACCACCGTGCCGGTGCCCGTCCCGGTCACACGGACTCGGATTGTCCCCGCGAGCAGAACGGTGCCGGCATAGACCTCATCACCTTCTCGGCGAATAACCGGCATGCTTTCCCCGGTAATCGGTGCATCGTTTACCGTGGCCGCTCCTGACTCGATCACTCCGTCAACCGGAATTCGGCGGCCGGCGCGCACCACGACGTTCACGCCGGGTTGAACGTCCTTGATCTGCACCAGCACTTCCAATCCCCCGGTTATGACCCAGATCTCCTCGTCCTCGGCGGAAAGCAAAGAGCGGATTGCCGCTCGCGTGCGTTGCAAAGTCACCATCTCGAGATACTCACCGAGATTTAAGAGCCAAAGAACAGTGAGCGCGGTGACATTCTCACGCAAGGCCATGCTGGAAAGAGTTGCCGCTCCGATTAGGGTTCCCGTTGTGATCCTACTTCGGCCAACAACCGCGCGATAGAAGGCGCCGAGGAAGTCGTAACCGGTGATAACGATTCCTGATACCGACAAGATTTGTATCGGTGCCGCCAATGGTCCGGCGGAGATTGTGCCCCACAGAAGGCGACTGAATAGGATCAGCGAGAGCTTGAAAAAGCCAAGCGTTAATTTGCGGACCAGGTTCCGAACCTTGCCGTCCGGCTTGCCGCGAAGCCCCTCGTATGATGAGTTGCTGACCGGCCCTCGCGCGAGTGCCTTTCTGACCAGCGGTTTTATTTGGATGGATTGGGATGGGTCCCACTGGATCAGGATTCGTCCGGTCAGAAAGTTTACGCGGACGCAGAGCAGGCGTGCCTCCCTGCGAAGCGTCATCTCCACCCCGGCGGCCAATCGGGGTTTGTTTCGGATTCCCGGAACATACCAGCGTTGCCGCCCAGGGACCTTAGAAAGCAGGCGCATTTCGGGAGTTGGGCAACACGCAGCCCGTCGCATCAAATTTCGTGCTCGGTTCTTGGCTGGTCCAGCTCCGCGCGCGCCTCATCCACCAGCTTTTGTGCCTCCGAAACCGCTGCAGCTCGGTAAGCGTCCACTTTGCGCTTGGCCACGATCCCGCTCTTTACCAGGTTGCGAAGCACGGGCCGAATTTTGGCTTTGTCCCCAACGGCAGAAATTCCCGTAAGTGCTGCG
The DNA here is from genome assembly GCA_025462785.1 of Acidobacteriaceae bacterium. Lineage (GTDB taxonomy): Bacteria > Acidobacteriota > Terriglobia > Terriglobales > Acidobacteriaceae > JAOAPG01. Next base: position 3,513 of record JAOAPG010000436.1, on the reverse strand, counting down.
CCAATTACAACGAATCCAGCAATGTGATGCATAAATCGTTAGACCTCACTTTCCCGACTCTCGTTATCGAGTTCGGTTTCCGCCTCGGCTACAATGTCCTCGAACTCTTCCTTCATAGTGGAACCGACTTGCCTTGCGTAGCGTCCGACCAGAATTCCACCTTTTACGGCATTGCGCATTACGGGACGCAGAAGCGGCGCTGCAAGTGTGAGTACGAGGCCGGAAGCGGCCCCCACCAGGTATGCGCCCATGCGTCCCTGCCGATTGGCGCCTCCTCTGGGCGAGACTTGCTTCTGTTGCAATTGATCTCCAATCCGGTCCGCAATTCGCGACGCTTGTTCTTCACTCAGATTCTTTGCTTTCTTTCCCATCGTGATGTCCCTTCAAAGCTATTTGTCTCCGTAAAAGAGGCCGGGTTGGCGCATCTCTGGTGACTCGCCGGTTATCGAGAATGAGAACTCGAGAGCCTTTGGTAACACGGCCCAGAATTGCCGTAAGCTGGGAATGCTGGCAAAAGTTCAAGTTTATTTAACGAACTTGGATAAAAAAGGACTTGCCACCTCCCTAAATCGAAGTCACTGAGCTGGTCAAAAATGCCGGAACTCGCTGGGCATTGAGTACCCCATCCTTGCCTCTCATGCATTGTCACTTCCGGGCAAAATCATCCAGCGCCGGCAAGCAGCTTTGAACCAGGCTGGCGTCTCGCCAATCCTCGAACGTAAGCGTGGAATGAAGGACAGACCAAATCAATTCGACAGGACTCGTAGGTATCTATATGACTACTGAGTTAAGAGCCAACCATGGATTCGTTCGGATCGTGGAAAGGGCGGATCTTCCGAGGAAACTGGTCCTTTACACCTGGTCAGGCAGCGTGGGAAATGACTCCGCTTGACCAAAAGCAAAATTGACAACAAGCTCGGTGCGAAGCAACCCGGACTATTCTGGGACGAGTGGTCGCCAAGTAAAGACTTACCGACCCAACCGGGCTACACCGTAGTCTCGCTGTTGTCGTAACCGTAGCGCGTTCTTCCCGGGCTGATCTAGGATTGTTCTACCCTCAGATTGCTGTCGAAGTGCTGGCGAGGAGCAACCGGTGGAATTCTGTACGCGGGACCATCTGATGTGGTGATCGTGATCGTCGCACACCAGCATGGTAATCAGAAAAGGTTCGCACGAAACGCTGCGACGGATCATGAGCGGTTATCGTTGCGTCGAATGAGAAGTTCGGAGGCAAACTTTATCCGAAATATGGTTTGCGTTTAGGAATTGTGATTTGGCAAACGCCTCATTAAGCGAACAAAAGGCGGGAAGCTCCATCGAGCTCTAACGGACAAGAACCCGCCAAGCCTCTCACGACCGCGGTTCGCGATGGAGGCATTTACATCCTTACTGATCCAAAAGGCGAAGATTTTGCTCCTTATCTGCAACCGTTGCTGAAGACCGTTAAGCGAAGCTGGTATGACTTTCTCCCCACTTGCGCGTGCTCCGAGGATGATGCAAGGTGAAGTGTCTATCGAGTTTGCCATCTTCAAGACTGGCAAGGTTAAAGGGATGCGACTGGCGGAAAGCGCCGGAGATGTCTCACTGGATCGCGCCGCATGGGGAGCCAGCAGCGATACGTTGGTTGAAAAAAGAAAGCGCCCCCGTGCGAAGGGGCGCTCCATTTGAAAAGCTCAAGGAATTTATGCGAACGCTTTATAGCCATGTCACATTCGTGACCATCGGGTAAGTACTGTAGGAGACACACACTTGCGGATGGCCTTGAGAGTACGAGTCCCACCTGAGGAGCCATTTCCTTTCCGAGATTTACCTCAACGCGCTAGCCTTTGATTTTCTTTGCTCCGCTGTCCCAAGTTGCTATTGCCTTGTTGAAATACGCGTAGTTCGCCAAGTGGCACCCTATAGCCGCGTTGTTCCCGAAGTCTTCGTTCTCTACGGTCTTCTTGCGCGTGCGCACGGCGTTACAGAAGTTGGCTTGATGATCAGCAATGTCGCTGTAACCCTTCGGCGTGGCGTAACTCTCTGCTTGTTCATCCACTTTAAAATTCAGGGGAGACGGCAACGGGTGCTCGGCGTGCCACGTCTGTAAGTAAGCTTCCCGTAGCTGGAGGGGCCAGCCATAGATCGAATAACTCTCGGGTTGGGGACGAGTATCCTGCGGCAGATAAGTTAAGGTCGTATCTTTAATTATCATCGTGCCTTTGGTGCCATAGAACGCGATGAACTCTCCGCCCTCACTATTCAGATTGCAGCGAACTGCTATCCGGAAGTTCGGATAATCGTAAAAAGTTTCGATCAAGTCCGGGAACTCACGGCCATCTTTCCAGCGGAAAAGGCCGCCCGTCGACTGCGCCCGTTGAGCTATGGTGTTTGTGCCTGTAATGAAATGAATTCCGGAAATTAGGTGGACGAACAGATCACCCGCTAGGCCTTCGCCGTAATCGGTGAAGCATCTCCATCGGAAGAAGCGAACAGGATCGAATGGCCGCTTTGGAGCGCCATCGAGAAATGCGTTCCAATCTATGGTTTGTTCGTTTGCGTCGGGTGGTATTGGATAAACCCACGCGCCGCTTGCACTATTGCGATCCCAATATGCCTCGATGGAAAATACGTCGCCTAATTTTCCAGAGTCGTATATTTCCTTGGCCTTTGCGTAGAGAATCGAACTCACGCGCTGGCTTCCAATCTGGATCATGCGATTTGCTTTTCGCGCCGCTTCAACCATGGCGAATCCGTCATCAACTGTGTGGGACATCGGCTTTTCGCAATAGATGTCTTTGCCGGCAGCACATGCATCGACAAAAACCTTACGGTGCTGGTGGTCGGTCACGGCGATGATTACAGCATCGATATCTTTGCGATCGAGAATCTCTTTATAGTTGCGCGTAGCTGGGGCATTTTTCTTGACGGCTTCCTGCGCCGCGAGATGGCGCGAGTCATAGAGATCGCACACTGCGACGCATTCGAAACCCGGCACCCGGAGTGATGCTTCCAGCAGCTCGCATCCTCGAACTCCTGTACCGATGGAAGCAAAACGTACGGTGTCGCTCGGCGCAACTATCTGAGCAAAACCCCAGAGCGGACGGGGCTCTAACAAAGTAACTTTCGCCGCTGCTCCGGCGGCAATTGCTCCTGTTCCGATTCGCATAAATCGACGACGCGTCCACGAATTGTTAGCCATTCGAGATTCATCCTCCAAAGCCATCCGTCACTTGCGCAGTCACAAGTTATCGAATGTTAAAAATTTTTACCGCAGAGATTATCGCACGGGATTGTGGGAGCCAGGAAGTAAGTTTCAAATGGTACGCAAGTCGTTTTCAAACAAAAGAAAGCAGCGGCCCCGCGTTAGTTTGCGGGAGCCGCTGAGTCTATCAACCTTGTTATCTTAGCGGTGAGGTTGTTGTTCGCGTCCACCCGATGACTGCCTGGACTCGGGTCTAGGAGCGCTCTGGCGAGATTCTCTTTGTGGATTGGGTGCACTCTGCGGGCGTGGGTTCTCCTGTCTTGCTTGTT
>JAOAPG010000427.1 GCA_025462785.1 Acidobacteriaceae bacterium | reverse complement strand
TAAAGCCCAGCGTAGTTGTTCAGGGCTGCAGCGTAATCGCTCACGTGCTCGGGATCTCTCTCAAGAATGCGTAGAGACTGTTCGAACGCGTTCTGAGCTGCGGCGAAGTTACCCATCGCGCGGTAAGCTATGCCCATGATGATGTAGGCGCGCCCGAGTTCGACCCCACTTAGTTGGTGAGAATTGATGACCAGCTTGGCCGTATTGCTGGCGGCATCGAACTGCCCTTGCTGTTCCAGCACCAGAGCATCTTGTAGTCGCTGGTGCGGATTCTCCTGCGCGAAAAGCGGCAAGCCCGCCAAAAACAGAGTAATTAAGACCGTCGTGGTATGTCTCATGCGACCAGAGTGAACATGAGACGGAACTCAATCAATTGGAAGTCCGTCTACCGGAACATTTTTGCAGGGAGTGCCTCACTTGATGCTGCGAAAGCGATTCCTATCTGGCTCGATGGCCGCCTTTTCGTAGTTGCGGCTAAAAGCAGAAAGTTCGGAATGGTCCGGACCATCAACTGGTGACGACCGGATTCAACGATTCTAGTGCGGTTTTCTAGCAGTGCACCTTAGGGACGATCATCAAACGAAAGGAGAATACCTATGTTTGGAAAAATGAATGCAACGCCAATCGTCTGCTTCCGACACGCACCTAGCTCAGTCGGTGCATCGGTCGAAGACGCAGTGGCTCAACTACTGGACCTCACGGAGCATCCAGCAATCACTAAATGGGTTCAATTTCCGAAAGCCCTGCTTCTCTTTCTCATGGTCCCCGGAGATCCCGAATCAGGCGCATTTTACATTTATGACCGCCACAGCCGGACTTGGTTTTGGGTGGACTTCGAAGACGATAGGTTCGGTGGATACAGTCTCGCCGATTATGAGCGACTGGTTCGCCAATGCCGATTTCTGGACATCGTCGAGTCCCCCAGCTTGCTCCGCGCTCGCAAGCCGTGGACATTGCAACCAGGTTGCCGTCCGCGGCAGACTGCCTGATCTCATGGAGTTCCAGGTTTGTGCTTCATGGAGTCTTAGAGCGACTTTCCAAAACCGGGAAAGGCGTCTCCCCAAATAGCAGGCACTGAAGACTCCGAGCCGCTCCACTCAGCTCACCATCCAGGCCTTACCAATCTCCACTTATTTGACAGACCGGACTCTTGGCTTTACTTACGACGGGAGCTTGAGCGACCAGCCGCTGCTTGTTAAGGAGGCCCAATGGATTCTGCTATTAAGGCTTCATCTGAGCTAGTAGCGCAGTACCGACGATTGTTCGTCAACCGACTGGCTTACACACTGCAGTCGAGACGACCACATGCCGAGACTGGCCGTCACTATTATTTTCGACCGAAGGTAAGGGGGACGGGCGGCGAAGTTCCCCTTACCGACGGTATGCTCCATCGTCACCTCGAAGGGAGTATCACGATCGGCCTATATGCCATCAACCCTTTGACTCAGCGATCGAAGTGGGTGGCCATCGATGCAGATTATGACGGCGCCATGGAAGATCTGCTGAAGCTGCAACACTTCTTGCGGGAAGATGACGTTGATGCGGCGCTCGAAATGAGCCGGCGCGGTGGCCATCTCTGGATTTTCATGGAGAAACCTGCTCTCGCCCGCGACTGCAGAATTTACATTTACAACCTTGCGCTTGGCCTCGGAGTGCGGATTAAAGGCGCGGGCTTGGCAGAAGGAATTGAGGTGTTTCCCAAGCACGATGAACTGAAGAAAGGCGAGTTCGGAAACGCTCTTCGCGGACCGCTCGGGATTCATCGCGCTACCAATCGGCGGTATTGGTTCTATGGCGCGGATTACAGCCTCAAAAACCAACTGCACTTCCTTGCAAGCCTAAGAAAAGTGAGCGCAGCACAACTTCGCGGATTTATCGAAGGCAAGACGATGCCGGCCGAATTCGACCAGGCCCGAACTCCGGCTGTACAAGATCAACCTTTCGTTCGCGCTTCGGGTCGGGAGTTCCGAATCTTGGAGCACGTGGGGACAGCAAAAAAACTTGGACGGAACTATGTGACACGTTGCCCCTCTTGCGCCGACTCTGGAGGGGATCACGGCGGCGATAATTTGGCGGTCTCAATCGAAGATCCTCGAAAGTACAGGTGTTGGGCTGGTTGTACGAAGGAAATGATCCGGTTGGCACTTGGTCGTCCCATTTCTTATCGTCGCTCTGCAGGAGGGAAGGGGCTATGAAAAGCAAGCAAGACTTGCTGGGAGCTCGAGGTTTGATTCTGGCGCCGCCGATCCGGCGCCGCTTGGAGCAAGTGGGCATCTATGCCCAGCCTGCCGTAAGCCTCGAATATCAAACTCTAGCGAAGCGTTATGTACTGCGCGGACTCGAATCGGGTGGCGCAATCGCGGAAATGGGCAGATACATAACCTTCGCCGCCGAGAATGGCGAGCCACTAACCTATTTACTTCCAGTCGATACACTAGCCGCGAATGGCTTACACGCAGTAGTGGTGGCCCCAGTTCTGGTCCGGGTTGAACTGCTTCGTATCAAGCGGACCTGCCAGTTGCTCATTACGCGACATGAACCACAGTTTGTGGACGCTAAGCGTCGCCCAGCAATCCAAAGCAAGTTATTGTTTCGCGGTATTGACGGCGTCCTTGCCACCGAAATATGGAACCCTGAGCATAGCGTGGCAGGCTCTGTCGAGCCTCGATTTTGGTCGAAAGCAGGAGAGCCCCTCGAAATCCCATCGATCTTCCTACCTGCCGCACGTGCGGCGACTCACGGAGCCTGCTGCGTTGGATGCTCACATTCGCACTACCTGGCCAAGCCCATTCAGTCGTTCATTGAAGTCACTGTTTCGAATGCATAGGCGCCGCACGACTACAGTGCGGCGGCTTATCGCGAATCAACAAGATTTTCCCATCACAGTACGTTGTGGCAGCGAGTGTCGCTCTTGCGATTAAGCGACGCCGGCTATGAAATCGACCAAGAACAGCCTGTACCAGTGAAGGGCCTTTGCTCCTTCAGGGCGAAGAAGAACGCGAATGACGACAATTCCGGAGAGGCCGCATGAGACTGATCCAAGAACACACAGGATGGAACTGGCACACCGACGATCCCGCGAGGCTGTTTATCAAAAATAGTGGGAGCAATACTGAAGCGCCAAAAATGCTTGAGTGCTACGTCATGCATGACTCACTCAACCATGGCGAATTCATCGAGGTCGAGTTCGAGAAGCTCGAGTTCCTGGCCTCGGCGTTGTTCGGTGCGGGCCGGGTTTCCTCGCTCGGTTCGAATACCAAGTGGACGGGTGAGGCGTACACGGGTGAGGCGTACAAAGATGGGATTTACCGGTGCCTACGCCCATTCTCAGGACATCCCGCTATCGTGATCATCGAGGTGCATGGTGGTGGCACACAGGGATACTACTGGAACACACTCCCGCGCATGAAACGTGGACCCATCTCGCCGAGATCCTCTCGAGCGAGGCGTTGTGGAACGTTTGTCACGATCTCTCCCAGATGTATCACAACGCTCGGAACGTAGAGCGACGGAAGCTTCACCGTCAATTCCTCGACGGACGGCTCCGCAAGAAACGCCGCAACCATAATCTGTACGTCGAAGTGCTCCCTGCCGCGCACTGAATAGCGGGATTTGAATACGGCCGATTTACCTGAAGATTGCGACGCTACGCGAAAATCCTCTCAGTCGCTAACTATCCGCTATCCGACGTTTGAAGGCGGCCATTCCGTCAAGGGATTTCTCCCGGACCAACTGGGGGAATGTAACTGCTCGTCTACGGGAAACAGATTCCGTTCCCTGTCGCGGGCCCTAATTCATGTCTGCAAGTTAAAGGAGAAGAATCAATGGCTACATCCCAACTTCTCGCTCATTGTGGCACCTCTAGAATGAGGCGGGAAGAACTCAAAGCAATCCCAACTCCGCCAGGAAGCTCAACCTATCAACCCCTTCCGCACCATGAGATTGTCGATGCTCTCGTCGAAAGTCTGAGCTTTCGACACATCTCTATTGTGGATGACGAATACGCCGTCTCAGGAGACGGTATGAAAATGTTCGGCGTTCTCAACCTTGAAACGATGTTCGAAGGCTGTCGGTTTTCTGTCGGCGTCCGAAACGCTAACGACAAGTCGATGCGCCTAGGCCTGACGGTTGGATATCGTGTGCTGGTGTGTGACAACATGGCCTTTTCCGGCGACTTCACACCGGTATTGGCAAAGCATACAAAACGCCTAAGTCTCGTTGACCTGCTCTCAATTGGGGTAGACCGAATCCAGCGAAACTTCGAGCCAATCAAGAAACAGGTCGCAACCTGGAAGGCGTCTTGCATCACCGATGACATCGCAAGGCTCGTCATCTACCGCGCTTTCGTAGAAGACGAACTCGACGCGCCTAAGCATCTGGCGCAGCGCGTGCACGAGCAGTACTTCAACCCGCCGTATGAGGAATTTGGTCCTCGAACGATGTGGAGTCTGTCCAACGCATTCACCAGCGCGTTCAAAGGCCTCGACCCGATTCCGCAATTCAAAGCGACTGCACGGCTCGGGCCCTTTCTTGAAAGCGTGACACCGCAGCCGACAACGACCTAATCGCAATTAACCGAACGGCATCCTCGGTCTGCAGGCCATCATGTGCGCAGACCGAGGACCGCTGAGACCAAGTTTGGCGACCGCCCCGGCCGCGGGTAGCGCCATCTATGGAACTCGATTTAATCCGGAAATAAGCCTTCGTGCACTCTTAAGCTTTGACGATGGCGATCTCCTTCAACTGGATGAACTCACGAAGGAGGAACTGCGGACAGCGGTGTCTCTGGTAAGCTTCAGAGAAGCTACCGACTTCAGAGGGTAAACTCGGGCTCTTTGACCCACTTACAAAAGCATCGTGAACTACCCAGAAGAACCAACAGCGGTTGCACGGCGCGTGATTTGGTTTGAGCCAGCGGAGCAAGCCCTCGCCATTACCAAGCATTTTCTTACATACCTCCTGACGTATGGAACCGAAGAAGATGTAGAGATAGCGCGCAAATATTATTCTGACGCTGACTTTGAAGCGACGTTAGACAATCTCTATTAGGCATCTTCTTCCGAGAAAGCTGGATTAAGTGGAACCTTCGATACAACAGAACCCCCAGTACCTTCTCTGCCGAAACGACGACTCCCCGGAGTAGATCCCGAGTCAATTCCTGACCTCTTTCCTGCCAAGAGCTATCGTCTGAGCCAGTAATTTGCCAAATTCAATTGGCAAAATTGAGCGCCCACGTAGGTTCTCGGTTCGGATTCGAATCTCAAGTAAAGATCTGATCGCGTGAACGTCCTCTACCATTTTGGTGGTTAATCCGCGAAGATGTAAGTGGGCGAAGGCGCGGGTCATCGTGTCGGGCGGCCGTAGATAGAGTTCGTCACAAAACCGAGAACAACAAAAGCTCCTCCAAGAACGAGGTCTGAAGCCATGCTGGTCCGCTGTTGAGGTAAAGCCGCTCCCGCGTGGCGGCAGAACATCAGGCCCCCTTGACGTGACTGCCGCTCCTAGCCCTTCACTTCAAACATTGTTTCAATCGTTCCCATCGGAAGAAACAAATGCCCCTTTACGTTGGGGAGATCAAGAAAGCCAAACTGTCGGTAAAATTTATTGGCTTTTTCGTTTTTGGCATCCACGACGACGCCAGTTGACGCAAGCCCCTTACTCGCCTCAAGGCAGCGGCGCAGGGCATCCATCAGTAACATTGGGCCAATATCCCGCCCTCGAAAGGCCAGACTGCGAGCGAGCCGACCAAGCAACGAGGCCGGGACCGTCGGATATTTCGGCAGCTTCTTTGCAATGTCTTCAGGAATATCCTCAAGCTCTACCGCGTACTGCGAGAGCGTGTAGTAGCCAGCGATGGTTTTGCGATCTTCTGTCGCAACATACGTCACCGACGCGCGCTTTCTGGCGTCTTGTCCTGCTTGCTTCTGTAGATATAAGTCGAGGGCGGCTTCACCGCATGAAAAAGCCGCCCGGTTATGTTGCTGACCGAGCGGCTCGATTGTAAGTTTCGGCGGTTCTCTTTCTACCAAACTAACGCCCCACTACGTTCTTCCTGTACCTCTCTGCGGCAGCACGAGCAGCCTCGTTCGGGGCAGGCGGGCTCAGAATGGCATCTACAAACACTCGGCTGGCTTGATCTCCAAGATGCAAAACCTTAGAGTCTTTGATTGTGCTGGTCGCGGCTTCTTGCGCACTGGCGACTACGAACTCCGTTACAGATGTCCCCCGGAGTGCGGCCGCACGTTCGATGAGGCGCTTTTGGGATGCCGTGACCCTTGCCTCCAGGCGCTCTTCTTTACGTTGAACTGCTGGCATAGCTACCTCCCTATACGATTGCAAGTGTACGGCTAACAGGCGTACATATCAAGGGAGAACAATTCCTGCGTGCGCCGAGTGGCAACAAATCCCCTTGCCCCCTTCAATTACACAATATCGGCCCCAACAATTGGACTACTCCAGCCTATGCGGGAAACATTTGTGCACGCCGCCGATAGGTCTTGTCCCTGGCCCGCGTGTCGGGGTCTGCGTTGTGCAGTTTCCGCGTGTACAGCGGTACTTCGAGGGCTCGCCCTGATTTCTCGAGGGTCTCGATTCCGGGAACGGTGTTGCCATTTTCTACACGGGATAGATAACAGCGCGGCAATCCTGTTTTCTTTTCGACATCCGCTTGAGAACGATTCTTTGCTTTCGCAATCGCTTTAGGCAGCTTAACTCTCCGCGTCTCGACACCTAGATGCCTTGCGTACCGCTCACGAAGATCTCGTATATGTTTTTCGTAGCCGAGTATGTACATGAGGAAGCTCCGACATAAGGAGCCAGCGCGGGGATTCATTTTGCCGTTGGGCAGCCAGATGACTCTTTTGTAGGGCTCCCGTGAGAGCTGCACGGGGGAGTCGGTAGATCAGGATCATTGCTTCATCAATCGTTTTTCACTCTTTGACTAGTTCTCCGACAATCTCGGTAAAGATTCTCAACCCAATGGGTGGGAACAGAATGTGACCACCTGCGGTACTTCTATATTTAGCCACGATGAGCTTAGCCTCCTCGAAATCACTATCAAAGTATTTGAGGAGCGGCGGAAAGTATTTGGCCATCGTTTCGAAATATTTCTGAGCGAATCGCTCATACCGCCTTAATTCGTCGGCGGGCGTATGTATCGCAACACAGATCTCGTTTTTTGGCCGACACATTTTGTGAAAACTATAGTGTGAGCAGGTCATATAGCTGCCGATTGTCGTCAATTCGTCTGCGCCAACTGGTACGTTATCCGTTTGAGAAAATTTGATCTTGTCCTCTGAAAACCAGGGGGCGTTCTCTGCCAGAAAACGCGTTGTAATGGCCATAACGTCGTTTTCATCGAGCGCCAAACGTGACACAGTCAAACGGGCTCGCCCGCGTTCGGCTGCAGCAATCGGATATGGATATTCTTCTCCTGTGTATAGCTGATCAGTTCTTCGATGCACTCCTCGCGCCCGATCCCCGACTGCTTGTAGCCGCCGAAAGGGGTTCCGGGAAAATGGCGCCCGACCTCATTCACCCAGACGTAACCAGCCTCCACCGCGGAAGCAGTGCGGTGCGCAGTAGCCAGATCGTTGGTCCAAATCGAGCACGTCAGACCGTAATCGAGCGCGTTTACCGCACGAACCATTGCGGCTTCATCGTCCCAGCGAAGCACGGAGAGTACCGGACCGAATATCTCCTCGCGGGCAATTCTCATTTCGGGCGTCACGTCCACAAACACAGTAGGATCGACGAAGAAGCCGTCTGCCAGTACCGGGTCGGTTGACCGACCGCCACCAGCCAAAAGTCTGGCACCGTCCTCATGGCCGGTTTGGATCATGGCGAGAATGCGCTCGAACTGGCTGCGACTGACAATTGCGCCCATCTTTGTTTCCGGCTCAGTCGGCAATCCCGGACGGATGGCTGCGCAAGCTCGATGCAGGTGCTCCAGCACAGCGTCGTAAATGGCAGCATGAATGAAGGCCCGGCTGGTTGACCCGCAGGATTGACCGCACCAGGTGAAGTTCATGCCCGCAATCATCGCGCCTGCGACTGCGGACGGATCGGCGTCGGCAAACGCAATCAAGGCATTCTTGCCTCCCAATTCGAGGAGAACCGGGCGAATGCCATCGGATGCAGCGCGCATTACCGCCCGGCCCGTAGCGACACTGCCGATCAACGACAGCATAGATATGTCACGATGTGCTGCCAACGCCTCTCCTGCCTCGCGGCCGCCAGTGGCGATATTGAAGACACCGGCCGGCAGCAAGCCGTCAATCAACTCCGCAAACCGCAACGTGGAAAGAGGTGCCTGCTCGGGTGGTTTCACGATCACTGAATTGCCGGCAGCCAGCGGCGCTGCGATCTTTCCCGCGGAAAACATGAACGGATGATTAAATGGAATGATCTTCGCAATCACTCCCAGTGGCTCACGCATCGAAAAGTTGATTGCACCGGGTCCCATGGGAACCGAATGCCCCTTCATCTCAGTCACAAGCCCCGCAAAGAAATCCAATTGCGACGATGCCGTTGCAGCGTCATTGATCATCGCGGTAAAAGGATTGCCACAATCGATCGCGTCGATTGCTGCCAGTTCGCGTGCGTTCTGGCGTACGACCTCAGCAACCTTCCGCAGCATGGCAGCCCGTTCGAGCGGATGAACGTCTCGCCAAAGCCCGAACCCTCCTTTAGCGGACGCGACGACCGCCGCCATGTCCGCCACGTCACCATCGGCGATTTCACCGAGGCTCTCACCAGTGCCAGGACTCTCGACGGCGATGTGGCGCCTGGATTTCGCTTCGTGCCATCCACCGTCATAGTACAGTCCTCGATTCGCCGGTAGTGCCGAGCGGCAGAAGTTCGCGCCGGACCGATTCCCATCTTGCTGTTGGCGGGAATGCTCCATTGATTGGTTCACACTAGCTCCTTTCTTCTTACCGGGTCACAATTTATGCTCCGCTTCAGCATCTCTCGCGTTCGCCGGGTCAGTCCGCAAGCTGATTCTTTTTGAACGCCCGTTCAATCAGCGCGGCGGCCAAGTCCAGTCCCTGAGTCTGTGCAATCACTTTCTGGAAGTAACGGGCTTTGTCGCGATAGCTTGGATTATTTTGTACTCTCTGAATCAGCTGTGACAGACGTTCTGTCGTAAGATGTCCTATTTCCACGAGTTCGCCTACTCCGTGATATGCAATCCTGGCAGCGACGCCTGGTTGATCGAACCCTATCGGAATCGCCACCATGGGCACCCCTTGTGCGAGCGCCTCTAGAGCTGTATTCAGTCCTGCATGGGTGATACAAAGCGCCGCGCGCTTCAGCAATTCAATTTGAGGAGCCTTGCTGATCATGATTGCATTCGATGGAATTGGCCGAAGATTGTCGAGCTTAATATTCTTGCCCACCGAAAGGACAAGTTGAGTCTCCGGAAATCTCCCAGCCGCCTCAACGATGGTGCGGTACACGTGCGCCATGCCGTTCACCAGAGTTCCCAGCGAAGCGTAGATCAGAGGTGCCCCAGTCAGTTTTTCCCAGGGAAAAGGCACTTGTGCCCGTCCTCCGTCGTCGTGAAAAGGGCCCGCATAATGAAACTGGGGAGGGCAATTGGAGCCTGGGAAGTCAAACTCCTTGGGTGTCTGCGTGATTACGGCCAGTTTGGAAACAGTTGCGGCAGGATCGTTCCAGTCGATCTGTAATCCATTCTTCTGTGCGTAAGACTTCGCAACCGCTAAAACCGGAGCGAGGAACCCGCCGATTTTTCTCAATCCCTCGATGTTCCTGGCGAGAGCTTCAGGTGTCGTCTCATACGGCCAGCCGAAAAAACAGGCTGGACTCGATCCGGATCGATCAAGATGAAGTATGTTCCAAATGTGGACGTAAGGCATACCCAGGCGCATTGGCACAAGTTCGATGAAAAAGTGCACGGTGTCGATTACCAGAGCCTCAACGCCTGTCTCTGCCAACTTTTCCGGCAAATGCTCCAATGCCGATTTACAGCGGCCCGGATGCATTTCTCTGGCCGAATGCTCCACCACATCTAAACCGTGCAGTTTGGCCAAAGCAGCATAGCCTTTGGCTATGGAACCTACTGGGTACTCTCTTTCGCAAAAGGGTGCGAAATTCAGATTGGCTGCACGAACAACAGGTTCGGCATCTGGAAGGGCAATAAACACTACTTCGTTTCCGCGCGATTGCAGCTTGCGTGCGAGCGCAGTCATGGGATTCAGGTGCCCTGTCACGGGCATACTCAGAAAACCGACTTTCATATGTGCTCTCCCTCCCGTTCTCATCGACTGGCTCTCGACACCTGGATCGAGCAACAATGCTCAGCCTGGCGCTTAGTGACGGGACTGTGCGCTGCTATGAACAACACGCATGGTCCAGTTTTATTCCGGGCGTTGCAGAAGTAGGCCACAACAAAAAGGGTGCGCCTGACAGGCGGGCACGTGAACATCAATGTGCAATTACATAATGAGTAAGGAATTCCGCAAGGCGCTTCGTCCAGGGACGGACACGATCGATCTGCAAAGGTCAAAGCCGAGTGTTCAGTTTTTTTCTTGAGGAGCTGCTCCAACCAGTTCCGGGCGGAATAGATTCGCAAACAAGGACCGCGCAGTGCAGCACAGTTGACAGGAGCCTTCCCGATACACATTGCGATGCACACAAAGGTGGAACTAACCACCGTGCCGTCACTTGCGAGTATTTCGCGCAGCAAGGATTCACCCTAGCGGAACAAACCTTTTCGCTGCGTGTTTAACATAACAACCGCATTGGAGATGTTCAGACATACGTATGGAGCAAATGCGTTGCACACCGCCTACGAAGAGACTGGCATCCGAGGGACCGTGCTGCATGCCACAGAACCCGGATACCCCGTATATCTGCGTCTTGGACATCATCCAACTGTGAAATCCATGGGATGCATGCTGGGGTCCTGACCGCGACAAGCGGAAAACACTGGCCTACCCCAAGCGAAAGACCCAAGCCGATGTCGCGTACGAAGACAATACACATCGCCCTTCGCATTATTCCCGAAACGGGAGAAGAAAATGTGCGCACATCCGAAGGTCCGGCTCGATTCCGCATGACATGTTTTCCGTCCCGGGAATACTTGTCGAAGTCGGGTGTTTCTACAGAGTGAGGATGACAATCCACCAACGTGGACA
>JAOAPG010000421.1 GCA_025462785.1 Acidobacteriaceae bacterium | reverse complement strand
CTAACGCCCCGTGCTTTCGGGAGAATCTTTTACCAGCTTTGCACAACAGCCGTGGTCATAATGCAGTTACCGAGCCGAGACGACATGTATTTTTCTCTTTAAGCAAGCCTGCTGACAGCAGGCGAGTAACCATCTTGAAGGCACCACTGAAAAAAACCCTGTGACTCAGATCGGCTCTAGATGACGAAGGCACTTCCCACTATCGTTGATTTGACACGTAGGTAACTTGTGAGCTTGATTGAGTGCCCATAACATCCGTCCATATATGGCGCTCACATCACTGCTGGTGTGCGCGGACGCCAAGACTGTCCAAGTACTCAATCGTTTACTGCAGGATTTGAGTATTCAGGTCGAACTCTGTGGCGATCCGCTCCTGGCACGAAATCGCTTATCGACGGGATCTTTTGATGTCCTGGTCGCTGACTGCAAAGACGAACCCGCCGCGATGGAGTTGATCGGCCACGCCCGAAACAATCCCCCAAACAACGCGACTGCCGTCATTGCACTCGTAGACACACAAAACAATGTTCGAGAAATATTTGCTCAAGGGGCGAATTTCGTTCTATACAAGCCCCTATCTGCGGAGCGCGCTGCTAAAAGCCTACAAGCTGCACGCAGTCTAATTCGCAATGAGCGCCGCTCGAATCGCCGAGTGCCGATCGATTCGAACGCCTCCATAGCCTATTCAAATATAGAGAACGTCAGAGTAACGCTGGCAGATGTGAGCGAGGATGGAATTGCGATCATGAGCGGGAAGAAGTTGCCAGTGAATTGTAAGGTGTACTTTCAGTTTCCACTTCCTGGGAACTCGTCCAGCGTACGCCTGTCAGGAGAAGTGATGTGGCAGGATTCGTCCGGACGAGCGGGAATCCGCTTTGCGGATGTGCCCACAGCATCACGGCGTGTAATTAATGAATGGTTGAACAAAAATGTTGGGACACAGCCGGATCTGACTCTGTCATTCTCCTCCGATGATCGAGGTCCGGACGCTTCTCGTAAAGCAAATTTGGCAGCAGGCCTTGGTTTACTAGCCGTTTCAGCGGGTGATCGCCGCGACCGATCGCGCCACACCTGTCGCATCGGAGTTGAAGCCTATCGCTTTGGCCACACTACCCCGCATCGCTGCACTTTAACCGACGTAAGTAACGGTGGCTGCTATGTTGAAAGCAGCGAACCGTTCCGTTCCGGCGTTCCGGTGGAAATAGTAGTTCGCACGAGTGAGCTGAAATTGCGGATAGAAGGCAAGGTTACAAGCACGCACCCGGGCTTTGGTATGGGAGTGCAATTTACGTTTAGAAGCGAGGGACAGCGCGAACAGGTACAGCAGCTATTAGAGTGCCAATCGTCTCCGCAAAAACTCTCCTTCGAAACGATGTGAGGGCAGTCCCATTGCTACGCTTTACCTGCGCCTGCCAGCTCTGCCGTTGCCAGGCGGAAATATTCAAGCGACATCTTTAATCCTGCTTCCAAATCGATCTTTGGCTCCCAATCAAGTAACGTCCGCGCTTTAGTGATGTCAGGTCTTCGCTGTTTGGGATCGTCCTGGGGTAGAGCCTTGTATTCAATCTTGCTTTTCGATCCGGTCACTTCAATGACACGTTTCGCGCATTCGAGAATCGTGAACTCGTTCGGATTTCCTATGTTTACCGGCAAATGCTCCGAAGACTTCGCCAGGCGAAGAAAGCCCTCGATCTCATCGCTCACGTAACAGAAACTTCGGGTCTGACTGCCATCGCCGTACACCGTCAGATCCTCGCCGCGTAGGGCCTGCTTCATGAAATTCGGAATAACACGGCCATCATTCAACTGCATGCGCGGACCATATGTATTGAAGATCCGTACGATGCGGGTGTCCACCTTGTAATAACGGTGATAGGCCATTGTGGCCGCTTCGGTGAAACGCTTCGCTTCGTCGTACACTGAGCGCGGGCCGATGGGATTTACATTTCCCCAGTAGGACTCTTTTTGGGGATGTTCCAGCGGGTCACCGTAACATTCCGAAGTCGATGACACTAGGTATTTCGCTCCGTACTTCCGAGCTACATCGAGAGCATGGAATGTTCCTAAAGAACCTACCTGCAATGTCTCAACGCCATGAACCGTATAGTCCACAGGGCTTGCTGGGCACGCGAAGTGAAAAACATAATCTACGTGGCCGCAATCAAACGGCTGATTAATGTCGATCTTGCGAAACTCGAACTGTGAGTTGTTCCGCAGGTGATCGAGATTCGAAAGCCTTCCAGTAAGGAGGTTATCGACCGCGACAACCGAATAGCCTTCCGCCAGCAGTGCGTCGCAGAGATGAGAGCCTAGAAATCCTGCGCCGCCAGTGACCAATGCGCGTGGTTTATTCATGGGAGATTGAACTTTGCCGGGACACTAGCGCTGATCAGTGCGGAATCCGGGGCTGTGGCAGGACGTCCCACGCTGTAGTAAGTGAACCCGTGGCCTGCCATCAACGCAGGTTCGTAGAGGTTGCGCCCGTCAACAATGATTGGATCTCTCAATTGGTTATACAATCGGGGCAAATCGAGCGTGGCAAACTCTTCCCACTCGGTGAGAATAAGTAAGGCATCGGCATCGCGCGCGGCTTCGTAAGGGCTGTTGGCAAATTCCACGCCTGAAGTCAGTACCTCTTCAGCGCGCTTTCGGGCGGCAGGATCATACGCCGCAATCTTGCAGCCCTCCTGCAGCAACTCTTGCACCAGTAAAATAGCCGGCGATTCGCGGATGTCGTCAGTGCCTCCCTTGAACGCCAGGCCCAATACCCCCAGCCGCTTTCCTCTCAGTGTCCAAAGGGCACTGCGGACCTTACGTACAAAACGGCGGCGCTGCTCTTCGTTGATCCGCATCACCTCATCGAGTAAGCGGAATTCGTAACCACATTCGCGCGCCACTGACCGGAATGCCATCAGATCCTTCGGAAAGCACGAGCCACCATAGCCAATTCCAGGATTCAAGAAACGTGGCCCGATACGGCTGTCCGTTCCTATTCCTTGGCAAACCTGTTGCACATTGGCGCCTACTGCTTCGCAAATCGATGCCACGGCATTGATAAACGAAATCTTCATTGCGAGAAAAGCATTCGAGGCGTGCTTAATCAGTTCAGCGCTCTTGGCGCTAGTGACAATAAGAGGTGGCGGGATTTGGCTGCGATCAGGCTGAGGAATTGCGTCCTGACGCAGATAATAGCTTCCATTCGTCAGCGGCGCATAAATCTCGCGCAACACAGCGGCGCAACGTTCATTGTCAGCTCCGACAACAATACGGTCGGGATACAAAAAATCGGTGACTGCTGTGCCTTCCCGCAGAAATTCAGGATTCGATGCCACATCGAATTTATCCGGCGCCGCCGCGTTACGCAGGATGATCTTCCGAATCCAATCGCTGGTGTACACCGGGACCGTGCTCTTCTCAACTATTACTTTGTAGCCAGTGATCGCGCCCGAAATTGCGCGGGCTACGGACTCCACATAAGAGAGGTCCGCTTCTCCCTGTTCGGTGGGAGGGGTGCCAACTGCGATAAAAATCGCAGCGCTTGCCGTCACTGCCGCGAGAAGATCATCGGAGAAAGTAAGCCGCTTACCGCGATGGCGCTCAAGTAACTCCGGAAGAAAGTTTTCGTGAATCGGGACTTGGCCGTTCTGCAATGCCTCGAGTTTCTGCTGATCGTTATCAACCAGTACGACTTGATGGCCGAGATCGGCGAAACAAGCTCCCGCCACGAGTCCGACGTAACCCGATCCTACTACTGCGATTTGCATCCCGTGCCTCCGGACAAAAAGACCATTTAGAGCGCGTAAAACCTACTTTAGCAGCTTTCTTTTCGATGCAGGGAGGTGATCAAAGATATGCTGGATTTCCATAGCAAAATGGGAAAATACTCTATCCGTTCGCCAGTTCTTTTGCTCTTTGTGCTGCTTTCACCACCGCCTTGATCAGCGTGACGCGCAGCTTGCCTTCTTCAAGTTCCATGATTCCGTCAATGGTGCAGCCTGCCGGGGTGGTGACGGCGTCTTTCAACAATGCCGGGTGGTCTCCGGTTTCGAGGACTACGGTCGCTGCGCCAAGAGTCGTTTGGGCCGCCAGCAGAGTCGCAATATCACGTGGCAAGCCAACCTTGACACCGGCTTCAGCGAGCGATTCGAGAATAATATAGATGTATGCAGGGCCGCTAGCGGAGAGTCCAGTGACGGCGTCCATATGCTTTTCATCGACGACGACCGTCCTTCCCACCACCTCAAACAACGCACATGCAGTTTCAACCTGGCTTTTGCTCACAAACTTTCCCTTGCAAAGCGCCGTCATACCGACTCCGAGCACGCACGGAGTATTGGGCATGGCACGTACAACGGCAGTTTCGATACTCAACGCTTTTTCAATTTGAGCCGTGGAAACCGAAGCGGCAACTGAGATGAAGAGTTGATGCTTCGTGACATGTGGGCGAATTTGCTCCATTACTTCTCGGACAACCTGAGGCTTTACGCATATGAAAATGATGTCGGCGTTTTGGACGGCGGCAAGGTTATCAATGCCCACGGGAATTCCTAGTTTGTCCGATAGAGCCCGTGCGCGTTCTTCATGCTGAACAGTTGCGCGGGTGAGCTGGGGCGAGAGAAGTTTTTTGTCTAACAAGGCCTTCAATAGAATTCCGCCCATCTTGCCCGCACCAAGCACCGCGACTTGCTTTCCCGAGAAGTCCAGACCCATGAAAACCCTCCGATACGTGAGTACATGATCGTATCAGAGGAGAAGTGGAAGCATGAACAAGACAGAACGTC
>JAOAPG010000347.1 GCA_025462785.1 Acidobacteriaceae bacterium | reverse complement strand
AGCGCTGCCGGCACCAAGAAACCCTGTACCTGCGCTCGAGTCGATAATTGAAAACGGAGTGCCCGATTGGAAGATCGTCACGCCGCTCACGCTCCAGCCGCCGAGAACCGCGTGCACTGCACCGGTTGCGTGCTGGAATATTGGTAAGTCATACACATAACTCACGCTCAAGCGTTGCGGCCGGTCGAAGTCGGATAGACCTCGGGACGCATTGATGGTCGCCTCGCTATTGTAAGCGGTGTTAAATGCCGTATTCCCAGTCGAGGTGGCGTCTATGTTCTTTGAAAAAGTGTAAGCGGCTTGGAAATACCCACTTCCCCAACGGCGCGAAACCGTCGTTTGAAAAGAGTGGTAAATCGAATATGCATCATTGGCAAAAAGCTGATATCCAGAATAGCCATTCAGTCCGGGTGCCGGAGTTCGCGCAACTGCATTCGCAGTGGTATTGGTCGTAATGCTGTAGCTATTGCCGTTCACGTCCTTCACAATTACAGGATGAGAAGGACTAGCATCTTGTGACTGGATGGCATCTCGCGTCTCACGAAGGTGCGTGCCTTTCGTCCCTACATATCCAAGTTCGAGCACCCACTTCTGCCCCAGTTCACGCTGCAAAGTTAAGTTCCATTGTTGCGTGCTGGGCACCACAAAATGATGTGGAACTTCGAGGATGAAAAGATTTTGCGTTGTGTCCGTCCCGGGACCAGCGCAGCCACCGTAAGTTGCTGCGCCGTTCGTATCGGGGAAGCTTGTTAGCTGCGCGAGGCATGGCAAGTATGTTGCAGAAAGCACGCCGGCCGCGGGCAAGGCATTAGGGTTAGTAGCTGGGCTGCCAGCAAAAAAGCTGCCGAGACTGCCAGGATTACCTCCTCCGAAAGCGATTGGCAGGAACGGTGCGTTGAAGCTAAGCTGATCGACCGCACCGACATCCTCACGTACGTAATAGATGCCGTAACCGCCGCGCAATGTAGTGTTGTGGTGACCGAGAATGTCCCAGGCAAAGCCAACTCGCGGACCAAGCCCCGTCGCGACGCTATTGCCAAAAGTGGAACCTGGAGCGTTGCCGGAAAGTCCGGAAACACCCAACTTGCCGGTGCAGCTTGGATAAACGAAAGGAAACGTTCCTGACTTAGTCAGACTGGAGTTTACGTTCCCTATGTGGCAGTCGTTATCTTTCCACGCGCCCAAGAATTCCGTACGTAACCCTAGATTCAAGGTCAGGTCAGGTCGGACTTTCCAGTCATCCTGAGCGAAAACGGCATAATTCTTCTCTCGATACGCGTGGGTGTAAACTCCACCTCCGCCAAAGCTGAACTGAGGCGCACCCTCCACAAAATTTTGGAAATCAGTGACGCCGTTGGCGTTCGTAAAAAACAGCTGACCATTGAAAACCTGAGGGAACCGTTTATCCAGATTCGCAGGTGCGAATTCTCCCCCAAATCGGAAAGTATGAGCGCCGTGAACCCAGCTCAGAGTTTCGACTAGATCGTAGTTATTCTGCACTTGATATTGGTTAGCAGGAGGAGTCGGTCCAAACTGAAATCCCGAACTCAAGAGGGTGAACTTGTAGATGCTGTCCGTTAAATTGTTGGTCGGACGGTCGATCCCCACTGCCGAAGCTGTAGCTCCGGAGGGGTTCACGTTGATCGCGCTATTGTTGATGCGAATGTAGCCAAAACGAAAATCGTTGATCAAATTAGGCGAGAAGAGGTGCGTCTCGGCCACCGTGAAAAAGCGGTCGTGTACAGGCAGCTTATAGGGGAAGTTTAGATCAGTTGCACTGGCTGGCGCGCCGAGCGAGGCCTGCAATCCCGCCGCGCCAAAAGGAAGGTCTGACTCGAAATTTGTAAAGAAGAAACGCGCCGAGATCTTGTCGTTCGAGTTTCGGAACTCTCGATCCCAGTTGGCAGTAAATTGGTCATCTGTAAAACTGCCAGGCTTACTGACTGCAAACGTTCCGGTACCGCCGACGGGTCCCGTCACGGAAGGAAAAAGATAGCCGCCAGGAGTGTTACCGAACTGGTTACTCTTCAAATTCAACAACGCCAGAGCCACAGGGTCAATTGACGGCACTCCCAAAGCAGCTTGCAGAGAAGCGGCACTCCGATCCACAGGAACCACCGGCAGGCTCGTGCTAATAAAGGTGCCCGGCGAGTCGCCGCTACGTTGCCGCGTACCTTGGTAATTGACGAAGAAGAAACCTAGCTTTGCAGCCGGAGCAATCGGACCACCAAAGCTCACACCAAAAATGTTTTGCTGAATGACTGGGCGAGTGTTGGACTGCCCATTGGCCAGCTGGTTTCGTTTTAGAAAATAATCGTTGGCATCAAAAACGGTGTTACGGAAGAACTCATAAGCATCCCCGTGAAAATTCCGGGTTCCCGATTTTAGGATGGCATCGATGTTGCCGCCGCCATTGCGGCCCTGACTAGCGTCGTAAAGTGAGGTCTGTACCTTGAACTCCTGGATGACATCGGGATTGGGAAGAGGAGTTGTAGTAAGTTCGGCAACGTTATAGTCGGTAGCGGTAATTCCTTCAATCAAATAGTTGTTGTTATCCTCACGCTGACCGTTCACGTTTATGTGTGCGGTACCGCGGCCAAGTTGGGCGGAGGCATTTAGTTCGCTCTGCGCACCCGTGGAAAGCGTAAGCAGTTGCTGAAAGTTTTGTGTCGCCAGCGGAAGGTTGCGTATCGTATTAGCCTCGATGGCTTGGCCCGTGGTCGCAGAGGAAGTCTCGACCGTCTGCACCTGCGCTTCGACCTCAATATCTTGCTGTACCGCCTGAGGAGACAATTTTGCAATCATGCGCGTGGTTTCGGTGATACGCACAACCACATTTTTGTAGGTTGCCTCGCCAAAGCCGGCTCCCTTGACTGAAACGGAGTACGTGCCCACAGCAAGTAATGGAGCGCTGAAAGAGCCGCCAGCATCCGTCTTCACAGTACGGGCGATGACGCCCGTTCCCTGGTCCACAATGCGAACGTCAGCATTCGCGACCACTGCTCCGCTCTGGTCCTGAACCGTGCCCTCAATCGCGCCCGTGGCGCCGCCCTGTGCCAATGTTTCGCCGATCAACACTAGAATTATGAGACTGATCCACAGCACCCCGCCAAATAAATTCCGCATACACGTTCCCCCTTCAGAGCCCTATCAGCAAAAACGTTTTTTTCATTCTTAGAAAGTGACAGCGCAGCGCTTCCGAAAACAGAAGCATCAACAGAAGAGCGTGCGCCGATGTTGCAGCACGCTCACGCACACGGCCGATTGGCAAAAAAGATTGTGCGTTAAGTGAACCATAGAAACACTTCTCCCGGAAATAAAACCCCGTGGTTTTTAGAGTGGCCGTAGGTTACTAGAAAGAGGCAGAGTTTTTCAATACCTAGGTGGATTACTAAGGTATTTCTAATGAAGCCCGGAGTAACCCTAGATCACAGTCCTTTGTAAGCGCCACCATCGACCAAAATCGTCTGTCCTGTAATGTACGAAGCGCGCTCCGAAGCAAGCCAGACAATGGTGTCAGCCACTTCCCTCGGCTCACCCAAGCGTTTCACCGCAGAATCGACTGCCCAGCCTTCGAATATTTCTTTCTCGCTTGAACCCTGAGCTGCTGAACGGCTTTTTGCCAACTCTTTGAGCCGGTCCGTTGCGGTGAAACCGGGTCCCACATTGTTGACCAAAATTCCATCTTTGCCGAATTCGTTCGCTAGACTCTTCACCAGTCCCACGACCCCGGCGCGGACAGAATTCGAAAGCACCAAATCTGGCACAGGTTGTTTGGTGGTGATCGAGGTAATAGTAATGATCCTTCCCCAATGCTTGCGCTGCATGTGGGGAATCACTTCGCGAGCGAAGTAAACCGTGCTGAGAAGATTCAGATCAATGGCTTTGCGCCAGTCGTCTACGCTCGCACCGAGAAATCCTTTCGCGGGCGGACCGCCAGCATTGGTGACACAAATATCCGCGCTCCCAAATTTATCAACAACCGCTTTCACAAACTCGCGAACTGCGGTCTCATCGGTGACGTCGAACGGTTCAGCGAGAACTTCGACACCATGCTGCTTACTTATTTGGTCCGCAGCTGATTTCAAGGCATCAGCATTGCGCGCGCACATGGCAACCCGGCAACCCTCGGCGGCGAATGATTCGGCGGTTGCTTTTCCGATTCCTTGACTCGATGCCGCCACAATTGCAACTTTATTTCTTAGTCCCAGGTTCATAGGGTTTGAATTATAAGGTATGCGAAGTGCGAAACTTTGCACGCTTGCTCACTTGGCTCCAGAAAGTTACTCTTGAGCATCATCTGAATTTCGTTCTGCACCGAACTTCGAACCGGAATTGAGGGCCAATGGCAAAAACAGCGCAATACATCTGGATTGATAATGAATTGAAGGATGCAGCACAGGGCGTAGTTCCCTTCATCAACGCGGGACTGCATTATGGATTTAGCGTCTTCGAAGGCATCCGCTGCTATTCCACCAAACAAGGGCCAGCAGTCTTTCGGCTCGAAGAACATGTCGACCGTTTGCTCGACTCTGCACGGGTTGTTGGATTTCGTGATCTTCCTTTCACTCGCGATGGACTGATCGATGCCATTCACAATACAATTGCGGCCAACAAGTTTTCTTCTTGCTATATTCGTCCACTGATCTACCTCGATGGCGCGATGAATATGGTCGTCGATAGTGGTAAGCCGGGCCTCTTGATCGCAGTTTGGGAGTGGTCAGCATTTCTCGGCGCGGACGCAAAAGAACTTGGCATTCGCGCAAATATTTCATCTTTCACTCGCCTGCATCCCAACATCATGATGACCAAGGCGAAGGTCTCGGGGAATTATGTTGGATCAATTCTGGCCAAGACGGAATCGCAGCGCGCAGGCTTCGATGAGGCGATCATGCTCGATCCGCAGGGTTATGTCGCCGAATGCACCGGAGAAAACATTTTAATCGTTCCCAAGAACGTTATTTACACAGTTCCACGAGGATCGATAATTGAGGGTATTACTCGCGATTCGTTGATCACGCTAGCCGAAGACGCGGGCTACAAAGTGGTCGAGGAGCTAATCTCGCGCGACCAACTCTACATTGCCGACGAAGTTTTCGTCTGCGGCACGGCCGCGGAAGTAATCGCGTTACGCGAAATCGACTTTCGAACCATAGGAACCGGCAAAGCTGGACCGGTCACAAGAACAATGCAGGATGCTTTCGAGCGGCTGACCACGGGCGAGCACCCACGATCCGCCGAGTGGCTATCCCATGTTCCGGCGCTCGACCCGGAACTCGCGAAAGCGTAAGGATCGATCATGAAAAGACACGAGCATAATCCCGAGGACTCGCGCGAGAAAGCATTTCGTCCCGAAACGCAGGCTGTACGCGGCGGAACCAATCTTGCGAAGAAGAACGGTCCTCTTGCTACTCCGATCTATCAAACTGCCACGTTTGAAGTAGTCGACATGGATGAGCAGCTTCGAGCCACGTCGACCGATATGTTTTACACCCGCTATGGCAATCCGACCCATACCGTTGCCGAGAGTGCAATTGCCGAGCTCGAAGGAACGGATGCCGCGCTCCTTTTTGCTTCCGGAATGAATGCAATCACAACAACCATTTTGGCTCTTTTGAAAAGCGGCGACCACATTGTTGCGCAACGCGATATCTACGGAGGATCGACGAAGTTCCTGAGCCAGTGGCTTCCGAAGCTGGGCATTGAGACTACCTTTGTCGATACAACGGAATACGATCAACACGCACGTGCAATAAAGCCGAACACGAAGCTGATCCACCTCGAGTCGCCGACTAATCCCACCCTTCGAATCGTCGACCTCGCCAAGGTTGCTGCTTTGGCAAAGCCGCATGGCATCACCACCATGGTTGATAGCACCTTTGCGACGCCGATCAATCAGCGTCCTGCTGAATTCGGCATCGATCTCGTCATGCATTCGGGGACGAAATATTTTTCCGGGCATTCTGATCTGATCTGCGGGATTATCGCAGGCAGACATGACCTGATCGAGACCATTCACCACACGCGCACAACTCTCGGTGGAACTATGGACCCGCACGCGGCTTGGCTGCTGCTTCGCGGGATAAAGACGCTGGCCGTGCGAGTGCAGCGGCACAACGAAAACGCGCTACGGATCGCAGAATTTCTCGCGGGACACTCGAAGGTGCGCCGCGTGTATTACCCGTTTGCCAAGAGTCATCCGCAGCGTGCGCTCGCGATGGAAGTCATGCGCGGAGGAGGAGGAATGCTCAGCTTTGAGGTCGATGGAACTGGACAAGATGCGCGGCGATTTGCGGAATCGCTTCATCTGTTCACGCTCGCACCGAGTCTCGGCGGCGTTGATTCCCTCGTAACTATTCCGGTCGTAACGTCACATGCCATGATCTCCGCGGAGCAGCGACAGAAAATGGGGGTGACCGAACAACTGGTGCGGCTGTCCGTGGGAATCGAGCATGTCGACGATCTAATTGCGGATCTCGAGCGAGCACTGGTGGCGGTCGGAGCGACAACACAGCACGTTGAGGTTGGATGATTCTGCGCTCCGGTAACAAATGAAAAACCTGCACGCTGCAATTATCGGATTGGGATTTGTCGGCCGTGCTCACCTAGAAGCGCTACGCCGTCGCGGCATTCAAGTCGCTGGCCTGCTGGGCAGTTCGCCGGAAAGGACGAAGGAAGCTTGTTCTAGTCTTGGACTTGACCGTGCATATTCTTCTCTCGAAGAACTGGCTCGCGATGCAAACGTCGACGTAGTTCATATCTGCACTCCGAATCACCTTCACTTCGATCAGGCCTCCGCTCTGCTCAAAGGCGGCAAGCACGTCATGTGCGAGAAACCGCTCGCCATGGATACTCGACAGAGCGACAACCTTATCTCATTAGCCCGAGAGCAGCAACGAGTTGGCGCCGTCGCATATAACCTGCGTTACTACCCTCTGTGCCAGGAGGCTCGGTCGATCCTTGAGCGGGGACTGATCGGCGTGCCGCGTCTGGTCCATGGAAGCTTTTTGCAGGACTGGCTGCTTTATCCGACTGACTGGAACTGGCGTCTGGAGCCACAACTTGGGGGCGAACTTCGCGCCATCTCGGATATCGGAACTCACTGGCTCGATCTGATGACGTGGATCACAGGACGGAAAGTCACGGAAGTCTGCGCCGATCTGGCGACAGTGGTTCCGGAACGGCGGCGTCCTCGCGGACGTATGGAGACCTTTCAAAAGAGCACGACGGCAGAATTCGATCAGATCAAAATCGCAACCGATGATTATGGATCCGTCCTGCTGCATTTCGAGGAATCATTGCGCGGAGTGATGACCGTCTCTCAGGTCAGTGCTGGCCGCAAGGCGCGACTTTGGTTCGAAGTCGATGGTTCGGAAGGATCAATGGCGTGGAATTCGGAGTCACCGAATACGCTCTGGATCGGACATCGGAGCAAACCAAACCAAGAATTGCCAAAAGACCCTGCGCTGATGAGTCCCGCAGCCCGCGGCTATGCGGCATATCCGGGAGGCCACCCTGAAGGCTATCCGGACACGTTCGCGCAGCTATTCAAGGATTTCTATGCCTACGTTGCAGCCGGAGATCTCGAGGCACCGAGAAGCTTCCCTACGTTCGAAACGGGCCATCGGGAAATGGTCCTGTGTGACGCAATCGCGGCAAGCAACCGAGAGCGGCGGTGGGTAGCAATCGCATAACGCTCGGTCATTTTCCAAGGATCTTTTACAAAATGGGAAACACTGCTCAGCGCTGCCCGTCGCAATCGAAGATCCCTTTAACGGAGAAAAAATCCCGGCTATACAAAGCCGGGATCGATCTCCAAAAGTTACTTCACTGTGCTTAGAAAATAAACTTCAAGGCTAACTGCAGAACACGCGGGTAGTGTGCGGAATTAGGGTGCAGAAGCCCATTGCTGCTCGTGCAAATCGGATCCCCAGCTGAATTATTTGCGCCGTAGCAGCCAATTGAATTTGAACTAGAGACACCCACCGCATTACCAGCGGCGGATCCGGTGTCGCCACCAATGTAGGCCCACTCAACATGGTTAAAAACATTAAACGCCTCAGCTCTAAACTCGAAATATTTACTTTCTGTAATGGCGAAGTGCTTGAGAATCGCCATATCAAAGTTCGTACGAGACGGATTTCT
>JAOAPG010000330.1 GCA_025462785.1 Acidobacteriaceae bacterium | reverse complement strand
AGAGTCATCACGCTCCAGCTGAATTCGAATATTGAAATAGGGGTAACCGATGAGGTGTGAATGTGTTGAGTATCAGAAACCCTTGTAAAACCTACGTCAGCACCACGATTTTCCCACTCGCCTTGTTCTCCTCCATGCAGCGATGTGCCGCAACGATCTGGTCAATTTGGAAGGTCTTGCCGACCTGGACGTGCAACGTTCCCGCCGCGATCTGTTCGACTAGTTCCTCAAGAGGCATCCGCATGAAGTCCTCCGATTCGCCAGCATAGGTCGTGAGGCTCACAGCAGTCGGGATCGCCTCCATGGGCGCGAAGTCCTTGAACGACCATTGATTGCCGACTATGCCGGTCATGCAGACAATTCCGCGCTGCTTGGCGCAACGCAGCGAGTCCTTCAGGGTTGTCGCGCCCACCAGTTCAAGCACCTTGTCGACACCTCCGGGACATACCTCCTTGACCTGTTCGGCGATTGATCCGGTATCGATGAACACCTGATCGACACCGCTAGCACGCAGCAACTGCTCGCGGTCTGGCTTGCGAATCGTCCCCGCAGTAAACGCGCCGTGTCTCTTGGCAATCGCCGCGGCCGCCAGCCCCACCGAGGTCGTTCCGCCACGGATTAACAGACGCTCGCCTTTTTCGATACGAAGCGACTTGAAGAGTGAGCCCCAAGCGGTCTGCAGCATTTCAGGGATGGCGCCGAGCGTTTCCCACGGGAGTTCCGTCTTGATGACCTGCACGTGCTTCGCCGGCACGCAGGTATATTCGGCGTAGCCGCCGTCGAACTGACGCCCCATGCCGCCCATGACGGTTGCGACAACATCGCCCTTGTGAAACTCTTTTCCCGGTGCTTCCTCGACGAACCCGACAGCCTCGATGCCGAGGACACGCGGGAACTTGACGCTGGGCGAATGGCCCTGTCGAGTGAATAGTTCCGAGCGGTTCAGCCCGAACGCCTTCACGCGGATCAGTACTTCGCCCTTCTGAGGCACGGGAATGGGAATTCTCTCAATTTTGAGAACCTCCGGGCCACCCGCCTCGTGGATGACTGCGGCTTTCATCATGCTCATAAATCGACTCCTATGCGTTATGCGCGCGGTGGATTGATGGTCGAGAAACAGTAGCGTGCGATCTTCCACGCATCGTCGATCTTCTGAAATAGGAAGAGCTCCTGGTTGGCCTCCGGGCCACCCGCGCCAGTCGCGTGGACCTTTGTTGTGCCGGCCGAATTTGTACGCGCGAATACCCAGTCGCGAGCGATCTGCCGGATTTCGGCGATCTCGAACTTAATGCTAAGCGTAATTGCGCCGAAGACGGCTTCATATGCCTTGCGAACGGCGCCGTAACCGATGCTGGACGGGCTGTTCTGTGGCATGAACACTCCATCTGACGCATAAAGCTTCATCACCGCGTCAGTGTCAGATTCATTCAACGCTTTTTGATATTTCGCCAAAACGGCGCCGACCGCTTCTTCGTTTGCATTCATGGTTTCTCGCCTTTGCATTTAAAGATTCCTTCAACAATCAAGTATGGGCCTATCCGGTCTGCTCGACTAGCGCTGCAAACCACAAATCTATTTCCCGAATTTGGGATAATCTTTCGAGCAAGCACCTATTCGAGTGTGCGCTGTACAGCCAGCTCCTCCGCGAATTTCGGGAGATTGCTCGCCTGGTGCCGTCGCGGTAAGCAATGTATTGGCGAGTCCATTCGCCTCGGCTTCGGTATTGAACTTTTGCGTAACGTACAACCTCGGCCCGTGTGGCGGTCACGCCTGAGTGGTGACTTGAAGGAGCAGGAGGAATAACGATGTCGGACCTCAATTCGCTGATGATTTTTGCCAAGGTTGTCGAGGCGAACAGCTTTTCGAAAGCGGCGCGCCCGTCTTAAGATGCCGACCTCGACCGTCAGCCGCCGCATCGCTGACCTTGAGGACCAGCTCGGAGTGCGCTTGCTTGAACGTTCGACTCGAAGCCTGCGCCACTCAGTCTCGATTTCAACCCTATGCTTCCTCGGATAACCCTAAAAAAGCCATAGACCTCGAGTCTCAGATAGAACCATGGTTGACAGTTTCCAACCGGGTTAGCTTGCCTAGTTTCAGGAATCGAAGCACGCCGGCGGCCCCCCTCATGAAACAGAAGGGATTGGCTCCGGAACGGCATCCGGAATTTATACCTGTCAGGTTCATGTAAACGAGTCGCCGTACCTAAGGCATGAACTTGTATCCCATGCGGTTTATGGTCAGTAGATGAGTGGGATTGCCCGGATCGTTTTCCAACTTCTGTCGAAGCCTGAGGATGTGATTGTCCACAGTGCGAGTACAGGGATAGTTCTTGTATCCCCATACTTCGTTCAGGAGTTCTTCCCGGCTGATCGCTCGCCGCGCATTCTTGATCATGAATTCCAAGGTCCGGAACTCTTTCATGGTGAGCGGAATCTCCATGTGGCCGCGAATGACTTCCATCTTAAGAAAGTCCACCATAACGTCACCAAAAATGTAGAGGATTTCCGGGGTGAACTGAAAGGTCCGCCTTCGGAGAGCATGGAGACGAGCAACCAGTTCCTTGGGGCTGAAGGGGACAGCTATGTAGTCGTCGGCTCCCATTTCCAAGAAAAGCACCTTGTCAACGGTCGATGGACTTGCAGTGAGAACGACAAAAGGAATCGCCGGCACAGCTTGCATGAGTTGGCGACAGAGATCCCAGGCTGGAGGTCCAGGAACTTGCAAATCAACGATCAGACCCGAGGGCGTTTTCTGCCGGACCCATTCCAGCCCGGTAGTTCCATTTGAAACTAGCTCGACTTCATAGCCTTCCGCGGCAAGAGCTCGCTGTATGATGCTCTGCAGACCTTTGTCGTGCTCGATGACCAGGATTCGCTCCTCTCTTGTCCTCTGCAAGCCAGCGGTCCGAGTACCCACCGCCGGCGTCATCGTGGTTGCCATCAGAACCTCCTCTCGGCACTATGGCCAGTTCATCCGTTTGTAGAAGCCGGGGCTCGGGTCGGATAGCAGGTTGGCCTCTGGCGGTCTCTTGTGCACAAGAATGAGCGAAGTCATGAACTCTGGCCATACCAAATGCAATAGTTTTTTTGCTGCATTTTTCCGTAGGTAATTTGGATATCATCTCCATGTCTAAACACTGTCTAAACACAAGGATCGACGAGATACCGATAAACAGACCCGCACCACTCCGAAGCCGGATTTCTGGATTGCACATCGAGCTTTTGGCTAGAGCTCAAACAAACTATTACAATTGCGGGAACGGGGAATTCTGATGGTTCAGGACAAGCCGATTCGCGTTCTGAGCGTAGAGGATCATCCGGTCTTCCGTGAGGGACTGGCCACTATCATCGGCTCTCAGCAGGACATGCTTCTAGTTGCACAGGCAGCAAATGCCGTAGAGGCTATGGCTGAATTTCGTCGTTATCGACCCGACATCACCCTGATGGACGTTCGGCTCCCTGGCGCTAACGGCACGGACGCGCTCATAGCAATTCGTGGGGAGTTTCCGCGGGCTCATATCATCATGTTGACGACTTCGGATGGCGATGGCGACATCCAGCGTGCGATGCGAGCGGGAGCATCGGCTTACATACTGAAGAGTATGCCGAAAAATGAATTACTGGGTGTGATCCGATCGGTTCACGCTGGCGGTCGGCATATTCCTCCCGAGGTGGCGGCTCGCCTCGCTGAGCACCTGGGTGATGACGACCTAACGACGCGGGAGTTGGAGGTTCTTCGTCTCATTCGAGATGGCTATCGCAACAAGCAGATTGCGGATCAACTGTCGATTGCGGAGACCACGGTTAACTTCCATATCAAGAACCTGGTGGATAAACTTCAGGCCAACGATCGCACTCACGCAGTCACCATCGCGCTCCGGCGCGGCCTGCTGCAGATTTGATCGCAGTCCAAAGCCTGTAGAAAACTGCAGGCTGCTGGCTGTGGATTTCGATGTTCCGCGAGAGCCGAAAATTACGTACTGTTCAAGATGCGGACAAACCGCGTTCCAGCGTCTGTGCCTAGACTAATTCGAGGCTCAGCGATCTTGCAGCACCCGCGGTTCATGTATGTTCTTCGAGAGTAGAAGCACAGGATTGGGCGTGAGCCCACTCAAAAAGTGCCGTGCAGACTCTGCTCCAAAAGCAGAAAGGTCGAACATTCCGCGGTGGCATTTTCTCTGCCTTTTGTTGTTTCTCTTTGCAGAGAACTCAGTCTGGGCAGTCGATCCGACTCGCCACCTCACCCAATACTCACACACCGCGTGGAGGATTCAGGACGGGGCTTTTGGGGGCTCGCCGAATGCGATTTCACAAACCACGGATGGATATCTGTGGATTGGAACGCAAGGCGGTCTGGTGCGCTTCGATGGCGTTCGATTCGTGCCGTGGACTCCCCCAGATGGACAGCATTTGCCGTTCTCTAATGTCACTTCTCTTTTGGGCGCACGCGATGGGAGTTTATGGATCGGGATGGAAGGTGGTCTGAGCCACTGGGACAAGCAGGAGTTAACTAATTATCTGATCCAGCCGACACGCATCAATTCCATTATTGAGGACCGTAGGGGAACAGTCTGGTTCGTGCGTACCCGAACAAGCGATGCGGCTGGAGGTCTTTGCCAGATCATCGGCACAGGCTCGCACTGTTATGGGAAGGCAGATGGAATTCCAGATTCCGGCGCATCCACTCTGGTAGAGGACGCACTGGGTAACCTTTGGATCGCTGGCGATACAGAGGTTGCTCGCTGGAAACCAGGCTCATTCAGCACGGACATCTCAAAGCAATTGAAAATGAAAGAAGGAACTGACGGCGTGACCGGCCTTGCTGCCAACCCTGATGGGTCTTTATGGGTAGGAATCGCTGACGTTGGCCGCGGTCTGGGATTGCAGCAATTGGCGGAAGGTGTCTGGAAGCCATTTGTCACGCCCGAATTGGATGGCAGTACCCTGCAAGTTCGAAGGTTGTTCTTGGACCGCGAAAACGCTCTTTGGATTGGGACATACAAGCAGGGCATTTACCGCATTCATGGCCGTAATGTGGATCATTTCCGCAGTGGCGATGGTCTTTCGAGCGATGACGTCTACGAGTTCTATGAGGATCATGAGGGCAATCTTTGGGCCGCAACCGCGAAGGGAATTGATTGTTTCCGTGAGCTCCGAGTCGCTAGCTTTTCAAGGCGCGAGGGACTGAGTGCGGATGAGGTCGATTCGGTTCTTGCCGCCGGGGATGGCACTGTCTGGATAGGAACGCCCGAAGGTTTGGACACTCTTCATCAGGGCCGCGTGTCTTCTGTCCAAGCGAAAGGCTTGCCAGGGCATCTAGTTACGTCGATGCTCAAAGATCGGGCGGGCCTATTATGGGTCGGCATAGATAACACGATGTCAATTTACAAGAATGGAATGTTCAGAAGGATCGACAAGCCGGATGGCAGTCCGATCGGAGTAGTT
>JAOAPG010000299.1 GCA_025462785.1 Acidobacteriaceae bacterium | reverse complement strand
AAATCTAGATTGGCCAGCAGAAAATTCATCACCAGGCAGGCCGGACGGCCGGTCGAATCACGGTGCCGCTTCAGCAAGTCACGAATTGCAATAACATCTTCTGCTGTTTCAAGGGTGTAAAAATCGTATGGATTTTCTCCTAGCCGTATGCCGCTCGCTCGCAGCTGTTCGTAACCTTCTTGGTCGCGAACACCCACTCGTCCCCAATCGTCGCTCTGCAAAATTACAAGTGGGCGCTCAAAGGAGAAGAAGTGGACCGGAGCTTCTCTGTTGCCGCGTGCTATTCTGTTAACGAAATTGAGCAAATCGGTCATTTATGCAGCTCAAGTCGAGGTAGCGGTTAAGTTATACCCTGTTTAAGTCTATGATCGCTGCTCCGTCACACTGGTGTCACTTTTTAGCAGCAACGCTATAATTCCCCGCCATTTGATCGTTAGTGGTCAATGCCAAGGATTCGAGGCAGAGGCCTCCTAGATTGACTATCGGAAAAACGGCCAAACTGAAGAATTTCCGCAAAAAAGTCATACTTAACCAAGATGTTTAGAGCTGCATTTACCATCCTGCAAAATCCACCCAAAGTGAATGTTTCCGGCACAATCTCCACATCTGAAAAGGAAGACAAGGTTGAACGATTCTTCCAGCGACCGATGCGCTTCCGCAATCCGGCAGTTTTAAGATAGCGTGTATCTGCTTTGCGACAACCGACGGTTCAGGAAAATATTCGAATACCTGCGTTGCGATCACCAAGTCGAAAGCTTCACTCGCAAAGGGAAGTTGTTCTCCACGGCCCACCACATCCACAAGCTTGGTTTGCAATATGTCTAAAGCTATGTATTGCGCGACTCTGGACTGAAAGAGTGGACGATAGGCTTGATAGCGCCCGCCGAGATCGAGGACTCTCAGCCCTTCCTCCGGAAGCTGGCTGCTCCATTGACGGAACAATTGCGCACGGCGGCGAAGGACGAGGTAGTTGGGGTTGGTAATCGAAGGAAACAGCCGCTCTTTTGCTATTGACTCCAACTCTTCTCGAGAGCGGTTATCTTCCATTTTTCCCAACAATCCCCATGGCAACACGACGCTCAAATATACCCAAGATCTCTGAGCCGATCCTCGATGATACGTTGCTCAGCCTGATCCATCTGCTCGGCATTTTCACTCACTAGTCGTTGCAATACGTAAGTCAGGAAATCTTCAAGCTTTTCGAATCGCGTTCCAAAACGCTGCTCGGCTGCGTCACATAGTTCTCGGGGCAGGCGCAAATCACGCATAGCATCAGACATCAGGCATTCGCCCCAGAAAAACCGAATACATTCTGCACTCTGTACCACAGAGCAGAAATGATTAGCTTGTCATCGGCCTCAAGTCCGACGGCGGCAGCAGTGGCCAAGAAGACGGCGTGACCCAGTATGAGAGCCCCCGCAATCACGACCCACTCAGGATGAACCGTCCTCATTAATTGATGTAGCCATAACAGGGCAACAAGCGTGGTAACGAATGGAACGGCAAGACGCAAGTAAGTACGATTGTAGGGGAACACACCCAGTCTGCGGCGCACCTCCAGCAAGCACCACAAGTTCGCACCCACACTCGCGGCTGCGGAGGCGACGGCTGCCCCAATGATGGCTGTTCTTGGAACTATGTTGATAAGACGAAAAAAAACACCGGAACAGTTTTGGCAGCGGGCGCCTTTGTCGTAATTCTACTGGCTATGCTTATCTGGCTCGGGGGAACAGAGCTGACGCAGCGAATTGCCAGCATCCATTCCGAAGCCAATGCAGAACTCTCAGGCGCAACAAGATTGAGTATGGACCGCGACGCAACCAAAATGTTTCTGCACAAGCCAATGTTGGGATTCGGACTGGGAACCTTTTCCGAGGTCTACCCTCAGTTCCGCAGTTTTTACACGAACTTTGTTGTGAATGCTGCCCACAACGACTACTTACAATTCTTGGTGGAAATGGGTGCTCTCGGGTTCGCGACAATGTTGTGGTTTTTGATTGTCGTATATCGCCGAGCCATATCAAAGCTGCGCAACTGGCCAGAAGACACGAACGGTGCGGTTTCGCTTGCGGCATTACTCGGAATTACAGGCATTCTAGTGCACAGCTTCGTCGACTTTAACCTGCATATTACGGCAAATGCGGCGCTGTTCTTTGTGCTGTGCATTATCGCCGCCATGGAGCCGAGATTCGGTCTGTCGAGACGGCGCCTAAACAACCAGATCTAATCTTCTTCTGACCAAATAGAATTCATAAGCAGTGATTCTCATCAACATGATCCGATATCGATTCCTTCAATTCCTCTGTTTTGTGTTGGGAGCGCTTTCAAGTGTCACCTTTTCCCATGCCCAAGATAACAGTGCCCTCAGGTTGGTTCCACACGCGATTAGGCTTTCGACGGGAAGAAATTTCTCTCTGAACATTCCAGAAGGCTTCGAGATCTCCGTCGCCGCACAAGGCCTCAGGCGAGTGCGCTTCATGACCCAGGCAACCGATGGCCGGATCTTTGCCACGGACATGTATGACCGCTCCGACAATTCGCAAGGCACGGTTTACATTTTGGACGGCTTCGACCCGAAATCAGGCAAGTTCGAGCGGGTAACGCCTTACCTCCGGCACCTACGCAATCCCAACAACGTGGCCTTCTACACGGATTCCTCCGGTCAAACATGGCTTTATCTCGCGCTAACTGACAAGCTTGAGCGCTTTCGCTTTCACGCAGGAGAAAAATCACCGTCTTCAGCACCCGAGGTTCTCGCCACCTATCCAGATTATGGGTTGAATTACAAATACGGAGGCTGGCATCTGACCCGGACCGTGGCTTTCGGGGAAGGTGAAAACAAGGACAAGTTGTATGTAACAGTGGGCAGCAGCTGTAACGAATGTGAGGAAAAAGAAGAGATTCGCGCGGCGGTCTCGGTGATGAACCCAGACGGCAAGAATGCCCACATCATCGGACGAGGTTTGCGCAATGCGGTGGGCTTGCGATGGGTGGACGATACGCTTTACGCCACAAACATGGGCGCGGATCACTTAGGCGACGACGCGCCGGACGACACGATGCTTGCCCTTGCAACCGTATCGACTGACCCAAGCGAATCCCGCAACTACGGCTGGCCCTATTGCTATTTCAAGGATGGCAAGGCATTCGATGATCCGACTTTCACTTCTTCGCCTAAAAAGACTGATTGCGCGAAAGTTCCAGCGCCATTTGCAACCTTCGCGGCCCACAGCGCTCCCCTCGGCCTGGAGTATATTGGGGCCGATTCCAAACATCCAGTGCTGCAAAATTATTTCCTTGTCGCCCTGCATGGCTCGTCAAAGAAAAGGCTGAATCGTGGTTATCGAGTAGTGCGATTAAAGGATCAGTCACCTCCCGAAGACTTCATTACTGGATTCATCAAGAACGGAGTGATCTTTGGACGACCCTGTGGCATTTTGAAAATCGGGTCAGACGCTTTCCTGCTCACTGACGACCATAGCGGGGTCATCTACTACATTGGGGCCAAGCCCTAAGGCTAGAATCACCAACGATCTACGGCTTCCCACCACACCAGCCGCAACCACTCGTCGAAGTCGGTTTTGGCCCA
>JAOAPG010000124.1 GCA_025462785.1 Acidobacteriaceae bacterium | reverse complement strand
AGAGCCTTGGTCCTCAACCTCTCTGGCAAAACAACGGTGCTCAAAACACCGATTAGGATATCTTTGTCCTTGACACCGCATTCGCTGTTATCGAGGGGCACCCACGGTGTGGTCCAGTACAGAGGCTAGTTGCGGACTTCTTCTGGCACCACTTTCATTTCCAGCCTCTCTGTGTGCCTCAGCACGGTTAGCGGGTTGCTCACTCCTACTCGGGCGTCGGTTAGCAGGCGATGCAGGTCGTCTACTCCGGCTACGGGTTGGCCGTCGAGGGCTACGATCACGTCTCCTTCACGCAGGCCGATTCTTTTTGCCGGGCTCGCTTCTTCGACTGAGATCACGACCACTCCGCTCTCCTTCGGCAGATCATAGAAGCGAACTAATCTGCGATGGAGAGGCACGGTTTGCGCCTGCACTCCGATATAGCTGCGGCGAATTTTTCCATCGCGCAGAAGACGAGCGGCCACGAACTTCGCGGTGTTGATGCCGATGGCGAAGCAAAGGCCTTGCGCGCCCATGATGGTGGCGGTGTTCACTCCGATGACATGGCCGTCGGAGGTGACAAGCGGGCCTCCGGAGTTACCGGGATTGAGCGAGGCATCGGTTTGAATGACGTCATCGATGAGCCGGCCGGAGTAAGAACGCAGTGAGCGTCCCAGAGCGCTGACCACGCCCGCGGTCACGGTGTACTGAAATCCATAAGGATTGCCGATGGCAATCGCAAGCTGTCCGACACGCAAATTCTTCGAGTCGCCAAGTGGCGCGGCAACGAGAGCGGGAGCGTTGTTGTCAGGAATGCCAATGCGAATCACGGCAAGATCGGTGGCCGGATCTTCGCCCACGATGTGGGCAGGGAAGTGGCCTCCGTCGGGGAGCGAGACGTGAATCTTGGTGGCATCATGCACGACATGGCTGTTCGTGAACACGAGCCCGTCGGGAGTGAAGACGAATCCCGAGCCTCCGCCTTGGCGTTCGCGGGGTTCGCCGGAGCGGCTCTTGCCCGCTTGCGTGACATCGATCTTCACGACCGAAGGACTGATCTTCTCCGTCGCACTGACAACCGCATGCGAGTAGGCGTCGAGCAGTGCGGCGTCGTTGGGAACTGCGGGCGCTATGGTTTGAATGACCGGGGCGGAATAATCCGCCAGCGGAACAGAATTGGTTTCCTGATACATATTTTTTAACCTATGAACTTAAGATGAAGCGGCGAGCTGTCCGGATTCAGAGCGGATTCAAAGCAGGCATTGGTAGTTGATGCGTTTCAACAGACCTTTACCTTGCTCGATCGGAGGCAGCAATTACTTCGTGGAAGCTTCCTCGACGATTGCGGCGACTCCGGAAATGTTTTTCACTAAGGCGTCGGGAATATTGTGGCGGTGTTTGAGATTGTCTGGACTGTTGTACGAAACCCAAACCTTACCCGCGCTGTCTTCCCAAACCAGCGCCTTCAGGGGCAGATCGATCGCAACCGTTGGGGCGGCGATCATCACGGGCGTGCCTCCCTTGGGACTTCCGAAAATAAGCAGCTTGGTGGGACGCATTTGCAGTCCTACTTTTTCCGCTTCGCCACTGTGGTCGATCAGCGCAAAAAGAGTGAGTCCTTTTGCTTGCAGAATATCCTTGAGTCTTCCCACGGTTTGATCGACCGACTGATTGCTGGGTACGTCGACGATCCCACTGCCTGTGGTTGCTGTCATAGGTGTCTCCTCGATACTTCCGAACTGGGGACGTGCGGAGTTTCGGACCGAAATCAAGTAGGCCGCCATGGCCAGTCCGACTAGTGCTAGAAACAAAGCTGTCGCGTTGCTACTCCGGCTGCAATGAGCACGGTACCGAACCAAAGCGACAATCCGTAAGACTGTGCCGAGCTAGCGTGGTCAGCCGCTTGGAGTTCTTGCAGGAATAAACCAAAACGCGCCACAACGAAACCGAATCCCATTAATGCCAGGCCCGGCGGATCCATGCGAGGAGAGTTCGCTCGGCAGCAAGATAGCCGCGCAAGTCTGCTCGCGGCTTGGCTCCTCCTGCCGAGCCCTCCATTGATCAATCCTCCACAGCACATCGAACAAGAATTACGCGGCTGCTTGGCCCGCCTGCTGTAAGAACGCCAACAGATCCGCGTTGATCTCGTCTTTGTGGGTCTGACACATTCCGTGGGGAAATCCCGGATAGACCTTGAGAGTCGCTCCTTTGACAATCTTGGCGGAAAGGAGAGCTGCGGCTCCGATTGGCACAATCTGATCGTCATCCCCATGGAGAATCAGAGTCGGCACGTCGATTGTTTTGAGATCTTCAGTGAAATCCGTTTCGGAGAAGGCTTTGATGCATTCATATGCCGCCGGAAATCCAGCCAGCATCCCTTCCAGCCAGAACGATTCGCGTATGCCCTCGGAAATCTTGGCATTCGGCCGGTTGTAGCCGTAAAAGGGCAAACTTAAATCCTTGAAAAATTGCGCGCGATCAGCGAGAACACTGGAGCGAAGACCATCAAAAAATTCGGTAGGCAAGCCGGCAGGATTTGCAGGCGTTTTCAGCATGAGAGGCGGGACGGCGCTGATCAGTACGGCTTTCGAGACCCGTTTCGTGCCATGACGTCCAATATAGCGTGCGACTTCGCCGCCACCAGTTGAGTGGCCGACGTGGATCGCATCGTGGAGGTCGAGCTTTTCGACCAGCGCGGCGAGATCATCGGCGTAGGTATTCATTTCGTTGCCGTCCCAGGGTTGGCTCGACCGGCCGTGTCCCCGGCGGTCGTGCGCGATGCAACGGTATCCCCGGTTAGCGAGAAAAAACATCTGGTCTTCAAACGCGTCCGCATCCAAGGGCCATCCATGGCTGAAAACCACGGGTTGTCCTTTGCCCCAATCCTTGTAGTAAATCTGTGCGCCGTCTTTAGTCGTAATCGTAGCCATAAATGTTCTCCTTGAAGTAATTTCTCAGCTGCAGAACTGGTGATTGTTTTTAAGTTTGACTCAGCAAACAGGAAATACTCGATCAAGCCACTCTTGCCGGCTGGATATGAAATCTCTTCACCGCAAAAATCGTAAGCGCTACAAAAATCAGCATCACGACAAGCTGCGCGACCAAAAACGGCGGCTCTTTTCCCGTCGGAGCCAACGCGTTTAGGGACGGAACCTTCAAGAAGAGCTGCACGATCAGGACGAACACATTGAGATAGAGGGCAATGGAAGCTGTAATCACATAGATCGAGCGCCATATACCTTTAAGATGAAAAACGTAGCGGGCTGGAATAGCCAGCGCGAGGACCACCAGCGAAATGATTCCGACTTTGTGTGACGGCAGGAGGTGATCGAATGGAAATCCGAACCCGGTCACACTGGTCAAAACCATTGTGATCAGGAAAACCGCGGTCAGGCCGTCGAACCGCTTTCCTTTGAAGAATCCGAACATGACGATCAGACCCGACCCGATTCCGACCAGGCTGATCAATACGTGCAACAAGGTGTACGTCGAAGTGGACATGCCGAGAATCATGGTGAGTCTCCTTTGAGAGCTAGATGTTACGTCTGTCCATCCGGACACGATTTATTCAGCTTGCCACCCGATTTGCATGGGCGGTCTAATCGAGAGAGATGCTTCAATCGCTTTACAAGAGAGCGTGCTATTTCAGCTTGCTGCTGTGGTTAACAGAGTCTCTATCTTTGAATCCAAATCTTGAGCTACTTTGAGAGCTTGCGAGTTTCCGTAAGGCGCAAGGAAGCTTGCCATCCTGTCGTAAGAAAGATGGACTCCGTCTGGGCGTTCGTCAATCAAAATTGTTACCGGCGCGTATGAGCCAGCGTCGGGCGCATGCTCAACCATCTGGCTCATA
The DNA here is from genome assembly GCA_025462785.1 of Acidobacteriaceae bacterium. Lineage (GTDB taxonomy): Bacteria > Acidobacteriota > Terriglobia > Terriglobales > Acidobacteriaceae > JAOAPG01. The sequence goes on along the minus strand of JAOAPG010000124.1, from coordinate 12,268 downwards.
ATGACCGGATTTCCGACTAGAAAGCGCAGACTTCGTGGCGCGGCCACTCCATTTCGCTTCCGAAGCACTTCGCCAAGGTCCATACGCGTAAACTCCATCAATTCCGTAGGCCCGACTGCTTCGCGAACGATCCTCTCTAACTCTGCGAATGATTTTGCTGCGGCGAGATTCTTTTCAAATGCAGCCACGTCGGGATGTCCCACGGCCTTTTCGAAAGCTGCGACTACGTCGCGAAAAGGTTTCGAAGAAGTCACGCTGAGTCTTTGCACGTTGATTTCTTGGGTGGTCATTCCTTATGACTGTGTTTAGTGAATGATCTTTTTCGCCGGATCTTTTTCAGCGATGATGCTCGTCCTTGCAATTGAAACGCGGGCGTTCCTTTGTCTGTTCGAACACGTGCCCTTCTGTTCGACTTTACCTATGCGGTGCTCTGCGGGATTCGCCAATATATCGTAAACCGGAACGCTTTTGTCATATGCCGGTAGGCCAATGAACAGATACTCCGATAGTCGTAGTTACATCCGAGAGTTGATGATGAGATAAAAATTGCGGAGGCCAGAACGGATCAAGTTCAAGTGAGTGGGAACCGTCGGGATAGGGCGTCCGGCGGAGATTAGATTATTTGCCGCGAAGTCGCAATTCTGCTTCAAGATAAGCTTCCAGATGCGATTGGACGCTGCGTAAGGCTTCTCTGTCTTTATCCAGGCGACTGATGATCAATGCGCCTTCCAGTGAAGAAATAATGAGAGTCGCCGTCTTTTTCGCGTTGACGCCCTTCCGGATCTCACCCATTTCGATCCCTGTCTTGATAGTGGAAGTGAGGTAATTCAGCCATCCACGAAGCGCCTTGCGGGCCCGGGCGCGGAGCACGGGATTGCCGTCGTCGTTATCGACGGCTGTGTTGAACATCGGACAACCACCCGCGACTGCCGGACTTCGCTCGACAAAGTTCGCGATAAACTTTTTCAGTCTGTCGACGCTGTTTGAGATTCCGTCCAAATCGTTTAGCCGGGTGTCAGAGGCCGAGCGCCAGGCATAGTCGAAAGCTTCGACTGCGATAGCCTCTTTGCTGTCGAAATGCCGATAGATTCCGCCCTTCTCCAGGCCGGTCGCTTCCATCAGAGCTGCGAGAGAAGTGCCCTCGAAGCCGCGTTGATTAAAAAGCGTGGCCGCCTGTGTCACGATATGACGCTTTGTTTCTTTGCCTTTAGACATATATCAACCACCCAGAGAGCACGACCGGCTTGGTCCCGTGCTCTGCAAGACCGTATGGTCTCTTTTATGTTAGCAGGGATGTAATGAAGCGGTGACGGAAAGGGAGATATCTCTAGTTCTAGGGACCGCAACAGTTAGACGGATCAGGGGGGTACACCACTCGTGAATTACTGTAAGGGGGATGGCCCTCGACATGCGCCTAGCAAATCGCTCAGCACCGAGCCTCCATTATTGCAGGGTCGACTCGCCCACGACCTGTCCGAGATCGTTGATGCTTCGCGCTATAGAATTGCTGCCACCCAGCGTACCCAGGTCTTGAATCTGGTTCGGCCCGGTCCACAGCGCAGCACGAGTCACCCCAGCCTGGCTCAAATCGGAAAAGCCTACAATCTCACTGTTACTGTTTATTGCTAAGGCGCTGCTGGTTACACCGCCAAGTGTTCCGAGGTCCTGCATGCCGGAGGTTCCTGTCCAGAGGAAAGCGTGGAAAGGGTACCCTCCGCTGAACGAAGTCCACCCCACGACTTGTTCCGATTGACTGATCCCAAAGGCAGCACTGTCAGTGCCGCCGAGAGTGCCAAGGTCCACCATACGAAAACCCTTCCTGCGAATGAATGCATGGTTCGGGCTTAGATTTTTATTTAGCGGAGAAGCTCCGACGACCGTTCCTGCCTCGTTGATGCCGTATCCGTAACTATAGTGGGAGCCCAACCGTCCCAATCCCTTCATAACTTTGCCGGGAATTTGTAGAAATGCGACGTAGCGGACGTCTCCAGCTCGAGAGGCGGTGCCAGTAATCTCGCCCGCATCGTTAATAGCATCTCCGCCGCTGAACGTGCCGCCTAATGTCCCCAAGTCCTGCATCCCGGATTGCGCTGACCATAGAAAAGCGTGAACCTCACCAGACGCGGTTCTTGCTGCGCCTGTAACTTGCCCAGCAGAATTGATTCCCTCGGCTGCGGTGTAGTCTCCGCCGAGGGTGCCCAAGTCCTGCATGCCGGTGCGCTCGGTCCAGAGAAATGCACGAAAGTTTGACCCAGACTCGTAATACCCCACAACCTGTCCAGCATTGTTGATTCCCTGAGCATAGCTGCTACCACTAAGGCTACCGAGATCCTGCATTCCGATCGCGGGCGACCAGAGAAAAGCATGGGTAGTCGTGCTTTGCGCCATTGCATGAACCGCCAAAGTTGCGGCGAGTATAGACGGAAAAAGGCATCTGCGAGCCAGTCTCAGCATAGTTTTCTCTGTGAATCCCCGGGGTGAGTTAACGAGATGTGAACACTTAGTAGCGATGAAACTAAGTATCAGGCGCACATCTTACCACCTAATCCGGGCAAAGTAACCGAAATGTTGGGCGATTTAAATAGCGGGGCAGGGACTAGCCAGCCGTCGTCGTGAGCATTGACGCAATCAAATGGAAAGGACTATAGAAACTATATGGCTGGACAATTCTCAGGCAAGGTCGCGCTGGTCGCGGGTGGTACCGGCGGATTGGGACGTGCTGTGAGTTTGGCGTTCCTGGAAGAAGGCGCCACGGTCATTGTCACGTATCAGAAGCAAACTGAGTTCGAGGCGCTGAAGAGTGCATCCGGGCAGAATAGCCCGATGGTCCGCGGTAACCGCATTGATGTCACTGATGAAGTTGCAGTAGGTGAATTGGTCGGCAGATGCTTCAAGGAACACGGGTCGCTGGACATCTTGGTAAATTGCGTGGGCGGCTACGCTGGCGGCGTGAAGTTGTGGGAACTCGATAGCAAAACGTTCGACCAGATGCTTGCTTTGAATTTGCGCTCAGGTTATTTGTTGTCGCGCGCAGTAGTGCCAGTGATGCTCAAGCAGAAACGCGGATCGATTGTGGATGTAATAGCGAAGGCTGCGATTGATCACGGAGCGGGCGCAGCGGCCTACGCTGCTTCAAAAGCGGCAGCGTTAGCAATGATGGATTCGCTGGCTGCCGACGTGAAGGGCACTGGTGTACGCGTGAACTCGATTCTTCCGAGCATCATCGATACAGAAGTAAATCGTAATGCAATGCCCGGTGCCGACTTTTCTAAGTGGCCCAAGCCCGAAGAAATCGCGCGTGTCATACTATTTTTGTGCAGTGATGACGCGAGAGTGGTTCATGGTGCGGCAGTGCCGGTGTATGGAGAAAGCTGAACTAAGATACCGAGGTAAAGATGTCTATTCGACCTGTTAAGCGACTCATTCAAGCAAAGCCAACTCTGGAAGGTGCGGGCGTACATCTGCGCCGAGCATTTGGCTTCGGGAACACGAAAGACTTCGATCCATTCCTCTTGCTTGACGATTTCCGCAATGATGTTCCAGAAGATTATCTTGCGGGCTTCCCGTGGCATCCCCATCGGGGGATTGAGACCATCACATACGTGCTTGCAGGAACCGTCGAGCACGGAGACAGCATGGGAAACCGCGGCGCTATTGCCTCTGGCGACGTGCAGTGGATGACTGCGGGCAGCGGAATTATTCATCAGGAGATGCCGAAGGGCGATCATGCTGGCCGCATGCATGGGTTCCAGTTGTGGGCGAATCTACCCTCCTCGCTGAAAATGACGGCGCCTCGCTACCAGGAAGTAAAGGCGCTTGATATTCCAGAGATTACGGATGACGACGGTACACATGTGCGTCTGGTGTGCGGAAGCTTTTGGGGCAAGACTGGACCCGTGGACGGAATCGCCGCCGATCCAATCTACCTCGATGTTTCAATTTCTCCTGGCAGGAGAAAGACCCTACCGGTTGAGATGACTCGCCACGCTTTCGCTTACGTTTTCGCTGGAGGGGGAAAGTTCTGCAATGCGTCAGGTCCGCTCACAGTGCCTACCGAGGCAGTGAAGTGGTTGGACACTACGCCTCCCGTAGAGGCAGACAACCGTTCCCTAATACTTTTTGACCGAGGAGACGAGGTGACGGTGCAGGCAGGCGATGAAGGAATCCGTTTCCTCCTGGTTTCAGGAAAACCACTCGAGCAACCTGTGGCCTGGTACGGACCAATCGTGATGAACACTCAGGAACAACTTCAGCAGGCATTTACGGAATTGCAAGAGGGGACCTTCTTGAAGGAGAAAGGGGAGTAAATAGAACTCCCACCCAGTTCCAGCGTATTGGAATCCTGTGCCGAGTTTCGAAAACGAGGCGCTAGCTTCGGCCAAATCGCGCCTCTGTTTCTTACTAGAAAGTTGCCGCTCCTTGACTGATCCAGAGCGGCGCACCGGTAGGAGATGTAAGCTTACCGGCGAACTCCTTTGTTCCACCGCTCGATGTGAGAAGGGGCACAGTAACAGTCTGCTCCAGCTGTCCAGGAGAAAAGACCACGGTCTGGGATGTCGCAACGTAGTCGACACCCGCAGCTGCAGTTCCGTCTGCCGTCAAAAAATCTGCTGAAACAGAGGTCGCGCTTGCAGGATTCAGAGTTACGGTAAAGCTCGCCGTCGAATTACCGGTGTCAATGACAGCATCACTGACTGACAGTTGGGTGAGCTTGGAGTTGATCCGAATTGAGCCAAATAGACCTGCAGCTCCGCCTTCGCAATGCTGTTCGAAATCGGCGGAGAACTGCTTAACCGCGCCGCTCAATGCGTAAGTGGCCTTGTTCACGACAAATTGACCGGTTAACATGTTGCAACCGCGGCCGGCACCGTACACACTCAAGCCCGGGGTACCAGCGGCCTGAAAAGGAAAGCGCTGAGCATTATCGTAGTCTCCCGTGGTCAAGTTGACATTGTTGGGCGCGGTGAAGTCTGTTTGCCACTGGTCTCCTTCGTTGAGTGCAACACTCACGCCATTGTCATAGTTACGCGATGGAGTGAAAATACCGTCAGCGATCGTGGCCAGAAAGATTCCAGGACTTATGTAATCTCCCGGTTGGCCATACATACTCAGAACATTCATCGGTACGTTGGGATCAAGAATCCTCACTTGGCCTTTTCCATCGCCAACCGGCGCACCGCTTGCGTTACTGAGCAGAACCTGGAGAGCTTTGTTGGCTCGTGCCAAACGGTCGCCGATAATCGGGATGGTAATCACCTTCGAGGTGGTGCCGGGTTCGAATTCTGCAGTCGCCGTTGTCGCGACATAATCCGTACCTTGTACGGCAGTACCGTCGGCTGTGTTGTACTGCACCGAAACCAGCTGAGTGCTGGGCATGGAGAGCGAGAGTATGACCGCAGCGGTACTGGTACCAACGTTGCCTTTGAGCGCTGTAGCGTTCGCAACCGAGACACGGGCCACAGCAGTAACTGTTGAGTTGATTCGTAGGGAACCATAGAGAGCCGGTGTTGCACCCTCGCAGTGTTGCTCAAAATCAATGGCCAGGCTCTTCACAGATCCATCAGTAGCGAATGTCAATTGCGATAGCAGGAAACGTCCAGCGTTCCTATTGCAACCTCTGCCATCGCCGAAAACGTCGATACCGGGTTTAGTTGGCGAGTGGAAGGAATAACGCTGAGCATCGTCGTATTCTGACTTGACAAGCTTTGAACCCGTGGGAGGGCCGAAATCCAGGTACCACCAAGAGCTGTAATTCGCCGTGTGAAAGGAAATCTGCACACCGCTATTGGAGCTTTGAACGGCAAATGTGCCATCAGCCGGGGTGAACGTCTGCTGAATTCCTCCGCCGATATAGTCGCCAGGCTGACTATTGAGCGACAAAAAAGTCTGAGCAGTTGAGGCGAAAGCGCAGGAAGCAAACGAGACGAGTACAACGATAAGGGCGACGCGCACCTTCGACATATTTATCCAATCTTTTAAGGAAATTCTAAGCAGGGCCTACGAACGGAGGAAAAGAACTCTGGAAATCTAGCATAGATGTTTGGAAGAGAGAAGAGGAATTGCTTGAGTTACAGATTCAGAACAAACGGAAAAGAATTGCACATACTAGACTGCTGAGTTGCTGTCGCAAGTTCCGGATGACAAGCTCTTCCAACCAACGCCTCTCCCTTCACACTTTCAACTTGTGCCATCACTTTCTGATTGGGCCCGTGCTTTCCGTTCAAACGCAGCCTCAAGTAATTGTCGGTTAGCGCTTCCGTGTACTCTCCGTCGAAGGCGTTCAGCGTGATGGCTTCCATGGTCTGACTCACAAAGGTCTTCATAAAGGCGGACTTTTTCTCTGCCGCCAGTTCACGCAGAATTCGATTGCGTTCGCGTGCTATGTGAACCAGAACCGGCTCGGGCATAGTTGCAGACGGTGTGCCGGGACGCGAGGAGTAGGTGAACACATGCAGATAAGTGAACGGCAACTCTTCGATTGTGCGACGAGTAGCATCGAAATCGGATTCGCTTTCGCCGGGGAAGCCGACCATAATGTCGGCTCCAATGGCTGCGGTGGGCATTGCAGCACGAATCTTTTCGATCTTCTCGTGATAGTGCCACGGCCGGTATTTGCGGTGCATCAACCGCAGCACGCGATCGCTGCCAGATTGCATAGGGACATGAGCGTGTTTCGCGATGCGGGGAGAACGGGCTATCAGCTGGATGAGCTCATCGCTCCAATCCATAGGCTCGACGGAACTGATACGTAGTTTTTCGAGTGAGGTTTCACAGAGGATGGCGCGGACGAGATCTTCGAATCTTAACGAACGAGGGTGACCGATTCCTGGGAGATCGCGTCCCCAGCGTCCGAGATTGATGCCGGAGATCACGACTTCACGAAAGCCTTCTTTCACTAGCGCGTTCACTTCATCAAGAATTCTGTCCAAGGGAAGCGAACGGCTATGTCCGCGAACCGACGGGATGACGCAGAAGGAGCAGCGATTGTCGCATCCGTCTTGCACCTTGAGGATGGGACGGGTATGTTCGTGTCCGCCGAAAACCGGGGCGGCAAGCAGTTCTGTGTGAGCAAAAATATCAGAAACGAAAATGCGACTGCGGTCGTCAGGGCTCAAGCTTGACAGAGGCACGAAGGCAGAGTCGCGAGCCGGAATGGCCAGCCCGGCAAGCCCGGCCAATAGATGTTTATGAGAATTCCCAATGACGCGACTAACGCCGGGAAGGGAAGCAACTTCCTCGGGAGCGCGTTGAGCATAGCACCCAGTAACCACAATCTGGCAAATGGGATTAGCGCGATGGATACGGCGAATGGCGGCTCGCGCCTCCTGATCAGCAGAGGCAGTGACGGTGCAAGAATTTAATACGACCAGACTCGCTTCGGCGGGCGAATTAGCTTGGTCCAGTCCGTGATCGAGGAACTGTCTTTCAATAGCCGCGCCGTCGGCTTGAGTGGTCCGGCAGCCAAAATTCTGTACGTAAAAGCTTGGCACAAAATTATCTTAGCGCACCAGAGCCACAGGCATGGGATAGCAGAAATGGAACGTTTCAAAATTGATTATATTTTGGTAGGAATTGTCGGAATTGAGTTACGGTGATCTAAGATTCCAACGCTGCGTGTCCTTACGTTCTTAGTCAGAAGAACTTAGGCTGAGACCATTTGCCGCTTTTGCTGAAAGCATTCGCGGCAGAACACTGGCCGTCCCTGCGTGGGACGGAAGGGAACCGTGGTTTCCTTCCCACATTGCGAACATACGGTTCGTGTTTCAACCTTGTTCGTGCCTTGGCCTGATTGCGATATCGGGGCCAGCACAGCAACTCTTTTGGTCTTGCAGCCCTTACAGCGCTTAGGTTCGTTCTTAAATTGTTTGTCGTGGAAAAATAACTGCTCGCCAGCGGTGAAGACAAAATTTGTTCCGCAGTCGATGCACTTCAACACCTTGTCCTGGAATTCCATTGACCCTTTACTCCCTTCGACTCGATCCCTGACCGCACTTCGTCGACAGCGGGACAGAAAAATAGTCCCGCCGGCGCTGAAAAGTGCGCACCGGTTGATAACACCCCCCCTCAATTTTGCTTCTGGACTGTTTGCTACCCTTGGTTCGGCCCGCCATGTCCGGGGGAACATGGATACTGCTGAAGTAAAAGTGCCGACATAATAATATTGCCGCAAAAACTTTATGGTCGGGGCCGCGACCGGAGAGGGGCGACCCTAAACCATAATTGTTTAATTATTTAGTCTTGCTCTTTTCTTGCCTTTTTCCGGCTACGTTTCCGTGCCAGCGCTTCCTTTACACGCTTCTTTTCGCCCGGCTTCAGGTAAAAGGAGTGACGCTTGACCTCCTTGATAATGTCTTCCTGTTGCACTTTGCGCTTGAAACGGCGCAGGGCGTTTTCGAGGGACTCACCCTCTTGCAATCGAATTTCGGCCAACTAAACTACACCCCCAAACTCGTCCGATATGGACATCGTTAGTTATTACAAGGTTCGACCGCCAAGTCAAGTGTTATGTGCAGATTCGGAGCGGCTGAACTCGCAATTGTGCCTGATTCTAGGTGCAAAAAGCTGCCCCAAATTATGCCGATTTTTCGTCAGAATGACAAACGCAATGCTAACTGCAGCTGGCGAGGAGCGTACGCGGCAGTGGCTCGCATAAAGCTGGTTGGAACCTGGTAGTACGCGGGGAAGTAGCTGTTTTTGATGGATTTAGACGACTGAACGAACTGGGCTGCATTGCTGACTAAGCCGTCGGTTGTGATCTGAACTCGTTTGTTATCGCGGTTTAAAAGGTTGAACGACTCGGCCACGAATTCAAGCTTCCAATGGACTTTTGCGTAAAGGCGACGCGTGAGGCGCAGTCGGTGTGGCATAATCGGGTCCCACAAATGAGTTGCGTCTAAAGTCAGGCAGACGATCGTTTTCGCTATTGCGGTCCTGATTGGGATCTCCAGTAACGGTTGCGTTAATGGGCCGACCGCTTCCCACAGTGACAACTCCCGCAGCTTTCCAATTGTTGAACATCTGGCTGAGTATCGGCTGATTGCGTCCGAAGAGCTTGGGATCGGCAATCCAGGAAAATGCGAAACGCTGACGCTGGTCGGTGACACTTGGTCCGTATTCCGCCTGAGGAGAGTAGGAATTCTGGACTAATGCAGGACGTCCTGCGACCAGCGCGTCTTGTCCGTCATCCATGGCGTGGGCGTAGGTGTATGCCAAGCGGAAATACAGCCCGCTCGTCATTCGACGGTGGATGGACAGGGTGGCGCCGTGATAAACGCTCGATGCTTCGCTTTCGAATACGTCAATGGCTCGGAGTCGGGGAATGGGACGTGCCAAAGGATTGATGCAGGGCGGAAATGGGCAACTGAATGTCTGCGTGAACTGCACAGGTCGAAAATGAATCGACATTGTAGTAACCGAGCAGATTAAGACCAGAAGCGTCATAGACCGGATAAGCACGTTGGTTGGCGACGACAAATTTACGTCGCGAGCGCGGACCAGGTTCTGTCCATTGACAAACGTGTAGGAGATTCCGACAGCGAGACGATTGGCAACTTCGCGTTCGATGGTCAAGCTTGCCTGGTGGACCTCCGGCGTGCGGAAATTTGGTGAGAACGAAGAGATATCGTTTTTAACGAATTGCTCGAGACCGGGAGGCGGAGTACAAGTTGCCGCAAGTTGCGGATAGCTTACAAGCGGGTTCGGATATTGCGGGAAAATTTGGTTGGCATAGTAATTGGTGTTGTTCAGAAACAAAGAACCGCTCGATATGCCGTTCTGACTTTGAATAGTTGAGTTATAGATTTGCGGGATACGAGTGTAGAACAACCCGTAGCCTGCCCGAATCACGAGTGGCCGATGATCTCCGAGTGCGTACGCTAGGCCCACACGGGGCGCGAAGTTGTAAGGGTTGAATGGCACCTGGCCGGAGTACGGCCACAATGGATTCGTCAGCAAACCTTTTGTGGTGAAAGTCTGAAGGTCATAGCGAACGCCTATGCTCAGGGCCAGATGATTCGTAACCCGAATCGTGTCCTGTGCGAATGCGGCGTATTCATTTGTATCTGGATTGGTTACGGCCGTACCAAAATTTTCCAGGTAATAGTGAGGCACATCATGCGCGTAGGCTCGCAGAGGAGTAAGGGGTAGCCCTCCTTGTTGAGGCTCGAAGGTGAAAGGGTTCACTTTGATTTGATTGAAAATGTACTCGCCGCCAAATTGCGAAGGAAAAAGTCGTAAATCCAGCTTAGGAGCGCGTCTCCGCCGAACTTCAGGAATGGCGCCTGCCCTCCAAACTAAATGTTTCAGTCAGGTGTAGCCGGTGCTGCCGCGCCTGGCGCGGCAGAAGCGACGAGCGTCCAAAACCATCGATCACACTGGCAATGCGCGTCAGTGGCGCGTTGGTATTGTCGCTCGACCATTCCAGATCACGTGCGAATTGCGCGCGTAGGTGGCTTATAAATTTTGTGGTAATGCTGCTGGTCAGTGACAGAGAGGAGGATTCGGTGTCCACGTGTTCCACGCCGTTATCACTAGTGCCATAAGTGGTCAGCGGGCTGGCCGGATCGATGAAGACGTTGTTTACTCCCCAATAACGCGAGGTATTCATTCGCAAAGACAAATGATTGCGGGGCGAAAGAGTGAAACTATTTTTGCCAAACCAGCATTGCCTAAGAGCTGTGAGGGATACTGGGCCGCCTGCCGTGACAACTGTGCGGCAGTCGCAAATACGAGAGCTTGATCGCTCGGTTCGTAATCACCTGGGGTATACCTCCGGTTCCGGGTTGCGGCACAACGACGTTGCTTCCGTTCACGAATTGCACGACGGCCGGAAGATGAAAGATGTACTGATCGAATGAGAGAAAGAAAAAAGCACGATTTCGCCGCAGGGGGTCGCCAACAGTGAAGCCAAACTGATGTTGTTCGGAGTGGGGTTTCAAGACCATAAATGCGTTCTTGGAATCGAAGGCGCTGTTTCGGAGAAAATAAAAATCCGTGCCGTGGATCTGGTTGGAACCGGATTTCGTGACTACATTTACGACCGCGCCACCGGCGCGTCCGAGTTCGGCTCCGTAGGTATTCGATGAAACAGGAAACTCTTGAATGGATTCGTTCGAGAATTGGTAAGGCGCACGGTAGCGTCCGGCAGCCTGTGCATAGAACGCGTTGTTGTTGTCTGCGCCATCCACTAAATAGCTGGACTGAAAACCGCGAATACCGCCAAACGCCAGGTCGCCATTCGATCCGGAGGTCAAGCCGCGCGGGTCCTGCGTTACTCCGGGCGTCAAGAGTGCGAGATCGGTAAAGCGGCGGCCGTTCAATGGCAATCCAGTAATGGCTCGCTCATCAATGAGCGATGAGACTGATCTGGGTTGCGTCTCGACCAGCTGCGGCTCGCTGGACACCGTAATGGTTTCTTTCGTGCCAGCCACTTGCATCTTGAAATTGATTTCAGTAGTTGCGTCTACGTCCACGTGCAGTTTTGGGGTGGTCTGCGTAGACATTCCCGAGGCAACGGCGCGAGCCGAGTAGTCGCCGGGAGAAAGCACGTCGAATGCGAAATGACCTTCGAAGTTCGAAGTAGTAGAGAAAGCGGAGGCCGGTCGCGGCGTTGACTAAAGCAATAGTTGCGCCGGGAATTCGGCTGCCGGTCGCGTCGGACACGCTGCCGCGGATCGCCCCAGTCGAGGCGTCCTGAGGGCGAGCTAAGAGCGGAACCAATAAAAGAGCAAACAGCAAACCAAAGCGTGCCATAGGACTCCACCTGCAATCGGAATGAAGGCGAGTCCAGTCTCGACGGGAGACTTGTTTTGTATCTCAGGTTCGGCTGAGAACGCGATGTTACGGAGAGGATTTCTGCTGTGAGTTTCCCGTGCCGGGAAATTTCTATACTGCACGACGAGATTGGTTTAGAGCTTGCGTTCTATTACGTCTTCGATTTTTCGGAGTACGTCTTCTTCCGACATGCTGGTTGAATCCAGAATCAACGCATCGTCTGCGGGTACCAATGGGGAAGCGGCCCGCGTTCTGTCGCGATGATCGCGTTCCCTGAGGTCCTCCGCATTTGCTGGAACTCCGTTTCTGACGTTTTGTTGTTGCCGACGGCGTTGCTCGCGGACAACGGGGTCTGCGTCGAGAAATATTTTTACGTCTGCAGCAGGGAAGACTTTCGTTCCGATGTCCCGACCTTCCATCACTATCCCGCCACCTTTACCCATTTCCTGTTGGCGTGCGACCATCCACTCGCGCACCTGCGGATGAACCGAAACAC
>JAOAPG010000265.1 GCA_025462785.1 Acidobacteriaceae bacterium | reverse complement strand
GCCAAAATCGTGAAGATGGTCTTCTCCTGGTTCGCTTCGGGACTTTCTACCGCAACTTCTTGCAAGGTCAACTCCAAAGGGTATTTTCTTATTTTCGCAGAAGGTTCTTAGCAATGAACAGGGCATTCGCCGGACGCTCGGCAAGACGCCGCATCAGATATGGATACCACTCGGTACCAAAAGGGATGTACACGCGCATGCGCCAGCCCTCTCGCACCAAACTTCGCTGAAGATCGCGCCGAATGCCGTACAACATTTGGAACTCGAACGCGTCTCGGGAAATGTTTTCACGCGTGGCGAACTCTTTTGCCTGATTAATGATGTTTTCATCATGGGTGGCTAGGCCATGATAAACACCACTCTTCATCAGAGTCTTCATCAAACGGACATAGCTCGCATCGACTTCCGCCTTTTGCTGAAATGCGATTTCCAGCGGCTCCTTGTACGCGCCTTTACATAGGCGAATGCGAATCCGTTCGGCTAGGAGCTTTTCGACATCGCACTCGGATCGTCTCATATAGGCTTGAATGACGGCGCCTACAGAGCCCTCATTTCCCGGTATCCGATGGAGCCCATGTACGAAGTCCAAGGTGCGCTGAGTGTAGGGCGAGCCCTCCATATCGACGCGAACAAAGTTGCGAGGCTGCATCGCGGCAGCCTTTTCTACTAACTTTGTCACCAATTCATAGGCAAGGCTCTCGTCTACATCAAGTCCCATGTGAGTTAGCTTCAGGCTGACGTTCGCATTGAGGCCGCGCGCCGTAATTTGATCTAGTAATTGATGATAGAGTTCAGCGCTTTCGCGGGCTTCCGCGAGGTTGCTCACATTCTCGCCCAGGTTGTCGATTGAAACGCTAAGGCCCGCTTGATTGACAATCTGCGTGGCGCGGAGGGCATCTTCCACGTGGGTTCCAGCAACAAAACGGCCCGAGACCTGTCGCCCAATGGCGGAGCGCTCGGCTATGGCACGCAATGACCGGCTACCCGACAATGATATAAAGAGCGCTCTCAGCACAGGTCATCCAGTGTACTGAAAACAATGAGGTGGAACTTATGTTGAACAAACAGGAAGATCACTCAATTTTGTATCACAAGACGAGTATCGAGGCATTTGGACACGGATATCCGAGAGGGCGGAGCAGGGATTTCAGGCAACTACTTCATTGAGGATTAAAAGTGACTTCGATTATTTCAGTGGATTCATGAGGGCTCTGTTCCCATTTCCATTTGCGCACCGCGTACATGGCAGCTTGGGCCAAGACTGGATGGCCGCCTTTGATTTCCACTGTCTTTGCGGTCCCATTGGGCGAAACGAGAGCTTCCACTTTAACCGTACCCCGTAAACTCATGGTTCGAGCCAATGCAGGATATTCCGGACTAACTTTGTTCACGACTTTTCGCTTTGTCTGGCTTTCATTTTGCTGGGAAACGCAGTGGGTTGACAAGGACAGGGCCACGCCCAAGAGAAGCACCGCCGTGATTGTTGCTCGCCGCAACATAGGAAACAGCTAATAGCGGCAGCGTAATCCGATAGTGAAACCCGTACAAGATGACCATGGTAACTAGGGGAAGATTCCCTATTCGATTCCCTGCTGTTCGAGATACTTCTCCGCTTCGAGTGCGGCCATGCATCCCGATCCAGAAGCCGTAATAGCTTGGCGATATCGACGGTCCTGCACATCGCCGCAGGCATAGACACCCTCTACTCGGGTGAAGACGTAATCTTTGGTCTTCAGATACCCGTCTTGATCCATGTCCAATTGGCCTTCAAAGATCTTTGCGTTCGGAATATGACCGATCCCAAGAAACATCGCGCTGGTGGGGAAATCCCAAACTCTTTGAGTCTTCACGTCCCTCAATTTTAGGGCCGTTACTTCCTTCTGCGAAACGTCTAAGACGTCTTCCACAACCGTGTCTGTCAAAAACTGGATTTTCTGATGATGTTTGGCTCGATCGAGCATAATCTTGCTCGCACGGAACTGGCTGCTGCGATGAACGAGCGTGACCTTGGTCGCGAATCGCGTGAGGAAGATTGCTTCCTCCATGGCGGAATCGCCTCCGCCAATCACGCTAATTTCCTTGCCTGAGAAGAAAAAACCGTCGCAAGTAGCGCACGAGGAAACTCCGTGTCCTATGAGCGCTTGCTCGTGGGGAAGTCCCAGCCAGCGCGCTGAAGCACCGCTCGCAATGATCAAGGTTCGCGCCTGGACGGTCTCTTTGCCAAATTGCAGGGTAAAAGGGCGCTTGCTCAGGTCGGCACTCGTTACATGGCCAAGCTTGTATTCCGCGCCAAAGCGGGTTGCCTGCTTGCGCATGTTCTCGATCAACTCGGGGCCTTGGATTCCTTCCGGAAAACCGGGGAAATTCTCTACCAGCGTAGTGAGAGAAAGCTGGCCTCCCGCCTCGTGACCCTCAATAATGAGCGGCTTCAAGTTGGCGCGGCCCGTGTACAAGGCTGCCGTATGTCCAGCACAGCCGGACCCGATGATTACGACATTGCGAACGTTTTCCATAGTTGCTAGTAATTAGATTGCCGATTTCAGTATTCGGTTCAAGCCAGCGGCTGAGTCAAGTTCGGGGCCTTCCGTTGACTGCTCAATCTCTTGCTGATTTCTTGGCCGTCGGTTTCGAGGTTGCAACAGACTTAGTTCGGCTCAATTCATCTGGCACGGTACGCCGCGCGCCAAGTAAGCTCCGGTAATTTGTAACTACCGCGGATGCAGTTTGAAACAGCGGCTCATAAGCTGTCTGATCCGGCGCTGGTCCAGGTTCGGTTGCCGAGCAACGAGCCAGAACGACTGATGACTTCCCGAAGCGCTCCAATTTGATCCTGTTTGCAGGGGTGCTGGTGCCGAGCATTGCGGCCGGACTCGTCACAGCCGACGCGGTGTCTTCAATCGAAATTTCCAGCAGATCTTTTGGATCGCGTACATGAAAGACCAACGTTTCTACCATATCCTTGCTGTCCACACTGAACGAGTACTGCACGGTCGAGAACAAGGCCTGTACGGAAAACTCGCGCCTAATTCTTACCCAGGTTGCAGAAGCTGACTCTGCTGAAAATTGTGCGTTCACGCCTGCTTGCAGGAATTCCGGTCTCTGCTCTAACGTCGAGCGCCCACGATCCACTTCAAAATCAGTGCTGAAAAGTGGCTGCTTAGGAACGTGCGCCAAGGCAGAAGCGATCTCCTGCTGCTCGTTCTTTGACGGTGTGCAAACATTGAGGATATTCACCTTAACCTGAGGTTTCGATCCCGCTTGCGGAGACGTGGATTGCGCTGGTTGCTGAGCGGCAGCTATTGCCACGAGAACGAGAATCGTCAGCACCGCCAAATGTTTTGAGAGCACACGGCATTTTAGCAGGAATAATTTCACATTCAGGACTTGGCGGGCGACCTAGGCATCAGACTTCAAACTCGGCAGGTTCAAGTTTCGATTGAAACCATAAAGGCACAAGCTGAGCCCGGGCCGGACGATTAGAATCACAGTATGGCAAACCTTACACTTGTATACGGGTTGCGCCTGCTTCCTTCAGAAGAAGTTTCTGAAGTAGGAGACGCGACTCTCAAACTAAAGAACGGGCGCGAGGCAAGAGTTACGATGCACGTCCTCGAAGGCAGCAAGGAAGAGATCGAAAAGCAGCTGAAGAGCAGCTTAGACGCATTCTTCGACTTTTATCCGGAAATCTAATATTCGGAAATCTCTCAAAGAGAATGTGGGCCTGCGTCTATAATTCGGTGCTTAGTCTCGGTTTTCGCCGTTGCCCATTGAATTCTCACCTTCACCGGCTCTTAATTTTATGGCCGTAAGTTACCGCTATTTACGTATGCGATTGAGCGAAGCCGGTTTGCTTCCTGGCAGCAAACTCGCGTTCATCACATGGTACTTGCTGGGTCTGGACGTTCTTTTATTTGTACTGCAAAAAGTTCTCAGCTTTTCAAAGCAGCCCTATGGCAAAAACTTGGGAGGTTGGGTCGAATTCCTGAGTTTCGTAGTCATAGTTTTATTCGCTTACTTGGCTATGCGGTGGGTGAAAGCCAAGATGCTGTGGCGCCTGCGGAACCGTCTCATCGTCACCTACGTCTTCATCGGCGTCATACCCGTTGTTCTCCTGGTCGCGCTTGCGGTCGGATCTTTCTATCTCTTCGCGGGACAATTTGCGACTTTCGTTGTCACGACGCGCCTGAGCTCAAGACTTGAGAGTTTGGATGCCGCCAACTCGGCAATGGCGAATGAGGTCGCCGTGCGCATTCGCAAAGGGAGCAGTGCCGAAATCAACGCGCTCGAAGGCCTGCGCCAGAGTAACAAGGTCTTGGCGGGGCGGCGCGTACACGTTTGGATGGATTGGAAG